>JBEKKU010000016.1:0-27071 GCA_050010575.1 Thermacetogeniaceae bacterium
TCCGGTTTCCCGGGTGCCAGGTCTCCCAAGAAGCCAGGATCTGCGATCAAGCCATCCGACCTGATCGCCCTGGATGATGCGGATTTCGGAACCTTTTGAAACACGAAATTAACTGGTCAGCGATATTACATGCCTTTTATAAGGGATAGGGCAAGTCCCTATCCCCTTGCGGTGGTAATCAGCTGGCCTGCAGGCGAGGCTTTAAAAAGAATGAAAGTGGGCGTTATCATGAATATGAGCTGTAGCGATGGGGTTGAGGGATTGCGCCAAACTCTGGTCATGGTTGTGGCCAGCCTTGCCCACGACCTGTTAACAAAAGAGTGTGGTGAATATTTGCAGACGCAGCTCACCATTAAGCATCCATTTCAAGAGCAATTTTTACTAACGATAGAGTCCGGTTTACTTAAGCAGATAACTCATAATGCCTACGGATATGAGGAGCTGTTGACACGACAAAATATGATCGATTCCAGAGATTTCTTAAGCACCCTTTCTTTAAGGTTTATGGGGATTATCATGCCGCCTGCCATCGAGTATGAACTAAGCCGGACAGTGCTGGTGGAAAATTTGCCACTGTTTAATGAGACCTGTATGAATTATGTGTTCAACTTGGTAAATAGGCGCCTGATTTTTTCAGTCCGCTAACGAGTACTTCTTATTTCTACCAAGCCTGATGCGAGGCCTACCCGTTTAATAGGCAAACTCCTCTCGACTTTTGACCAAATAGTCTATTTGATCAAGGTTTGGTCATGTCCTCATTATCGCGCGATCGCTGCTTAACTAGCCCTGCTCCTCACATGTAAATCAATGCCTAATAAATACCATATAGTTTAAATATGGGCTGATTTTTGGAAATACTGCAAATGTTACTACAGCATAGCTTTTAATAATTATTCCTACAAATATTTATGTGTTTTGGCGTCATCTTACTAGTATCTTTTAGCGCCTTTGAACCAAACTATACGTAGAAGCTCAAAAGTATGCAGTTAGTTGCAAACATTTTAAATCTGAAACGAAAGGAGGTGTGTCTAGTGGCTCGAAACAGCCTTCTGAATCCCAATGCAAGAAAAGCCTTGGACCAGTTCAAGTATGAGGTTGCCGCTCAAGTAGGAGTCGACTACAACCAGGGATATCTGGGCAATGTTTCATCCCGTGACAACGGTTCTGTCGGTGGAGCTATGACTAAGAAAGTGTGGGAACAGTACCAGAATAGCATTGCAAGATAACACCCGATATCCATCTTTCCTTTCAACGAAACCAGGTGCAACAGTCACCTGGTTTCGTTTCGTTGCCCACCATGATATTGCTCTTAATTATGATTGCAGGCAGTAACCGGGATTATAGTACAACAGGAAAAAATTGTGAATAATGTTAACAACTATGTTGATAACATGAGTTGTTTGCAATAATTAGAACGTAGTTACTTGCCTCTTGATCTTCCCTTGTCTGACTTTTACAAAATTATACTTTCTTATTTATTATATCTTAGGTTTATTATATCTTAGGCGTGGTCTGAGTGCTATTGGCAGAGCGGTCTACAACTGCTTTTTGTGCGCCTCGAGCTGCGTAAAATTTTCAAGAAAAAGCTATCAGGGGAGTTGCCCTGATAGCTTTTTGGTTTCTGCCATTGAGTTTGTTACAACTCAATGGCAGGGAGAGGAGAAACTGGAGGAAGATCCTTTCATGGTTAAAACACATGAAGATCCTCTCCCATATTGTGATCCATATCGAGTGATTTTATACATTGGGGTTAAACATTAGAACAGAACAATATGATGATAGTAGCCGGTCTGATCAATATGTCTCATAAGAGACGAAATCGCTTAGCTCTTTCCTGGGGCGCGGATCAGGATTTTCCGCTGGATATCCGAGCGGGGTCATGGCGACAACCCTGATGTGCGGTGGTATGTTCAAGATCTTTTTTACCTCATTCTCATCGAAATGGCCCAGCCAGCATGTGCCGAGCCCCAATTCATGAGCCTCCAGGAGCATGAAAGACAGGGCGATGGACACATCGATCGGATAGGTATACTGACCGCAGTGCATTATTCTATCAACAGTGCCGCAACCAACCAGCACTACCGGCGCCGTTCCTACGAACTGCTGCCCGCCTGCAGCCACCACTAGCCTTTTTCTCGTTGCCTCATCTTTTACCACGATGAATTTCCAGTCTTGCATATTGGCTGCCGATGGAGCCAATCTCCCCGCTTCCAAGACCATCTGCAACTTATCTTCTGCAATATCCCTCGGGCTGTATGATCTGATGCTTCTCCTGCCCTGTATCGCCGCCTTGACGTCCATTCGAAATCACCCTTTCGTTATATTTCTTGCCAGGTTGACATCTGCTAACCTGGTAAGATTGCCATAATTTTGGATCATGTCTTAAAGAAAGTCAAATACTTGCCTGCAGCGAATGTGCAGCCACGGGGTTGACGTGCTCATGGTGTCAGGATTAACTTTGATCAGAATCGGGATTACTAAAAGTTGAACTGGCAGGGAATACAAAGAAACTAAAGAATAGTAACTTAGCTGTCAAACTTGATGGGAGTGATCTGATGCGTCTTTTCAGGCCAAATATTCAGAAGATGATGAAGAAGAAAGATGTGAACGGTTTGATCAGGGCGATAGGAGATACCGAAAGATACATTCGCCTTGCTGCTATCGAGGCTTTAGGGACCATCGGCGATGCCCGGGCCGTGGAGCCGCTTATTGCCGCCCTCAAAGACAACAGTTGGGGTGTGCGCCAATATGCTGCCACGGCTTTAGGGGCCATCGGCGATACCCGGGCTGTCAAACCACTCACGACTGCTTTCAGGGATAGTAAAAAAATTGTTCGCAAGGCGGCCGCCGAAGCCCTGGCGAAGATCGGGCTCTCGGTTGACCCCGAGGCGCAGGCATGGTATTTGGTGGCATTGGAGGAATGGTCCCGGGTTATCGCTTTAGGGGAGGCGGCAATAGAGCCGCTTATGATTGCTCTCAAAGAGGGGGAGGTGTGCGCTGCCAATGCCTTGGGAGAGATCGCCAGTGTACGGGCGCTGGAGCCGCTCTCGGCGGCCCTCAAAGAGGATGATTATTATATGCGCAAGGCTGCTGCTGCGGCTATCAGCAAGATCGGCCTGCCACCCGACCCCGAGGCGCAAGCATGGTATGCAGTAGAAATAGGCGACTGGGACCGGGTGGATATATTGGGGTTGGTGGCCGTGGAGCCGCTCATTTTCAAGCTCACCAAATATAAGGACATTGGTAAAGGACACACAGCGCGCAACGCGGCTATAAGGCTTCAGGCGTTATATCGCTCCGGGGAACTCAGCGACACGGACAAACAAAAAATTCTTTCCGTGTGCAGCATCATGACCAAACCTCATATGGATCACAGTGAGGTTTTTGACGAAGATCCCGATATGGCTGAGCATGAGGACTATGGCATCGGAGTGGAACTGTAGTGTCCCTCAACCTCATGCTGATACCATCATACTCCTGTCCCGCCAAGTGCAGTTACTGTTTCGGCCCGTGGGGCAATGCTGTGATGGGCACAGATATTTTAAAGATGGCGCTCACATGGCTTGATGATCTGCAGCGTGGCGGGAAGATAGATCAACTGGGCGTCGTCTTCCACGGCGGAGAACCGCTGACCGCCGGAGTGGACTTCTTTGGTCAGTCTCTGCCCCGCCTGCGGCAAACCCTCAGGGCAAAGAGATCGAGGCTGAGCATGCAGAGCAATCTCTGGCTGCTCACCGCTGAACTTTGTGAGCTGTTTGCAGAATATGGCGTGTCATTGGGTACCAGCCTGGATGGGCCGGAAACTATCACCGATACCCAGCGCGGGCAGGGCTATTTCCGCCGTACCATGGCCGGCATCGAGCTTGCCAGGAGGCATGGCCTGAAGGTCGGCTGCATCTGCACCATCACCCGCCAATCGGCGCCCCATGCCGAAGAGATATTGGATTTTTTTATCCATGAAGGCCTCAACTTTTCTATTCATGCAGCCGTTCTCCCGCTAGTCGATGCCGGCTTGGCTGCTAAACTTCTTTCAACTCCTTGGACGCTCGCCCCGGACGTTTACGGAGGCTTGCTGGTGAATCTGTTGGAATCTTATCTTGTCAATATCCAGCGGATCCGTATCAGTACCCTCGATCAGCTCTGTCGCAGCATCTCCTCAGGAGAGGGAGGCATCTGCACCTACCGTGATTGCCTGGGAGGCTACCTGGCCGTAGCCCCGGACGGAAGCATCTATCCGTGCCAGCGGTTTGCCGGGCTACACTTATACCGCCTCGGTCATGTACAGGATCGCCCCAGTCTGGAACGGTTGCGGCGGTCTCCCGCATGGCAATTGCTCCGGGGGCGGGAGGAGCGCATTGCCGGAGAGTGTGGCGACTGTTCGTATTTCCACATCTGCAAGGGGGGCTGCCCCTATAATGCACTGGCAGCCGGAGGCAATTCATTTGGCAACAGCCTGAAGGACCCTTATTGCTCCTCCTATCAGCGAATCTTCTCCCACATCACCGAGCGCGCCCTGGCGGAGGTTTTTTCCGAGAAAAACCTGCAGGATGTGGCGGAGCGACCGGGAGACGACCTGTTACGCCAGGGTCCCCTCCTGTCCATCATGCAGAGTGACTCCCGTCCGCGAGTATCCGTATGGCAGACCGAAGAAACTAAAAATAACTTTCGCACATAATTCTCCATAACATGTCAAAATTCGACAGATATCTCTAAAGGGATTCGGAAATAGATCAAGAAAATAGCAAACTATGCTTATTTATCCGATATCTATACTAACGGCAACATATTGGTGCAGCCCGGAAGTAGTTATGGATGATTTAAGCCTTAAAAGCACTATGAACTGCTGGAAATTACCAGGGGGAAGAAAGCTTGGTGTTTGCAATCGGCCGGGATATTACCGAAGCGAGAGAGACTCAGGAAAAACTGCAACAGAACGAGGAGCGGTTCCGCGCTGCCATTAATGTCACCGACCGCACAAAAACTGCAGAAGCCCTGCGCCTGTCCGAGGATCGTTTCTCCATAGTGTTTCATTCCAGCCCGTGCATGATGGTGATCATCTCTATTCCGGACTACCGATATGTCGATGTCAACCAGTGCTGGTTGGATACGACTACTTTTGACTATAAAGAGGTGATCGGCAGGACGGTCGAAGAGATTGGTTACTGGCCGGAGCCGCAATTTCAACAGATGATGTTATTACTCGAGGAAAATGGCAGAATACAAAACCTGGAGATCAAGTTTCGAACCAGTCAGGGCAGGGTGCGATACGGACTGTGGTCGGGCGAGATCATCACCATAAAAGATGAACGCTGCCTATTGGGAGCAACGATAGATATAACTGAGCGTAAAAAACTGGAAAAGGAAATGGCCCGTCTCGACCGCCTGTATCTGATCGGCGAGATGGCAGCCGGCATCGCCCACGAGATCCGCAACCCCATGACAGTAGTCAGGGGCTATCTGCAGTTATTGCAGAATAAAGAGGGGACACAGCTTTATCAGAAACAGTTTAACTTGATGATCCAGGAACTGGATCGGGCTAACGCCATCATCACGGAATATCTTTCGCTGGCTAAGAACAAGGCTGCTTGCATGAAGGAACAGAATCTCAATAATATACTGTTTTCCATGCTCCCGTTAATCCAGTCTGAGGCCAACAAGGCTAGTAAGGCGATCAGGGTAGAAACAGGATGTATACCCGATCTGTTGCTGGACGATAAGGAGATCGCGCAGGTCATCCTTAATTTGACCAAGAACGGCCTCGAGGCCATGGCCAATGAAGGGGTCTTAATCTTAAAGACATACCAGGATGGCGAAGCGGTTGTTCTCTCGGTCCAGGATCAGGGCACAGGGATTCCACCCGGTATACTCGATAGAATCGGAACGCCATTTTTCACTACCAAGGATGGCGGAACAGGCCTGGGGTTAGCGGTCTGTTACAGTATTGCTTCCAGGCACAACGCTGCGATCCGGATAGAGACCGGCTCTGCCGGTACAACCTTCTTTGTCAACTTCAATACGGCCGACAGAGTCCAGAAGTATATGGAGTTCAAACTGACAGGAAAGTAGCAGGATCTTTAACCTGCGACCTGATTGGTATTGCGCCCTGCGACAGAAGCCACATGCTCTAAGTCAATGTATTCAATGCCTGCGGCCTTCCATTCGGAAATACCCTTCCTCAAGTGAAGAAACCGCCCCTCTTCCACGAGATACCATCCCCAAGTATCCGATACCTTGCCAAGTATGATCTTTCTTTGATCATATTTTTCCCGTTGGAACTGACGAAAAAACAGGGAAAGTCGATGCTGAAATGCAGCGAGTTCTACATTTTATTTAACCGGGGAGTTGTAATATTTTGATCGGGCAGGCACGTTTTTAGGATGCTTGGTTATGAGAAAACCCATCTAACCTGGAGGGAGTTTCACTGATGCTTGTGCAACTGGAGCAATACCGGCAGAAGGCCTATTTGAAGAGAAAACGGCATGCTTTTAGAGAATTCATCGACTGCTACGAATACTGTTTCGTGAGCGGGTATGAGGCCTACTTCGGAGATTACCTCTGGCATGTGATCGAGGTTGACAGCGTTCTGGTTTCCGTAGTGGAGAAACAGGGGCAGTTTGTGCTGGTGTCCGTTCAATTTCCGAAAAAGAGCTTTGATTTTAACAAGATAGTTGAGTGGCTGAACAATTATAATGTGGTGTTACATCCCAGGGATAAGGATACGGGAACAATAACGGATGCCAAGGCGATCATTAAAAGCCTTTTATTTAAAGGCAACCCGCTGCTGTTATACAAGAAGGGGACTAAGACCCTGAAATATAATCCCAGCAAACTGGTGGAAGTGACCGACTGTTGGTAGGCGAAACGCTCGTCTCGAGGCCCGGTTGCCGCTTCCGGATGCGGCAGAACTCTGTTTATACCACAATATTTAATTTATGGAGCCTCCTGTAGAGTGAATTGCGGGAGATACCCAGTTCCCTGGCTACCTGGCTGACATTACCGTTATTCTTAGATAACAGTGTGATGATCTCCTCTTGCTCTTTTTTTGCCAGCAATTCTCTGATATTTCTTCTCTCATCGCTGATCGTAGTCAGGTTGGAGGCTGATGCTGTCTCTGTTTGCCAGGCGGTTCCGGGTCCGTTGGACCCGGCGGGGCGCGGCGACAGGATCTCTTCGGGCAGATGTTCCAGGCCGATCTTCTGCTCGGTGGCAATGTTGACCATTCTCTCCACCACGTTCTGAAATTCTCGCACGTTGCCGGGCCAGTCATACTGCTGCAGCAAGGTGATTACCTCGGGGTCGGTCTCCGTGATCTCTACGCCCAACTTGCGGCAGGTCCTCTCGAAAAAAACCTCGAATAGCAGCGGTATATCCTCGAGATGTTCCCGCAGGGGGGGGAGCTTGATCGAGATCACGTTCAGCCTGTAGTAGAGGTCCCGCCGGAAATTGCCCTTAGCGATTTCCAGCTGTAAATTCTTGTTAGTGGCACAGATAATCCGGACATCGATGAGCGTGGCCTTATCGCCGCCAATGCGGGTGATTGTTTTATCCTGCAGCACCCGCAACAGGGAAACCTGCTGTTCCAGAGGCATGTCTCCAATCTCGTCCAGGAACAGGGTGCCGCCGGCGGCCAGTTCGAATTTTCCCGGCCGGCCGCCCTTATAGGCTCCGGTAAAGGCCCCCTCCACATAGCCGAACAGTTCACTGCCGATCAATTCCCTGGGTATGGCCCCGCAGTTCACAGCCACGAAGGGGCCATTCCGGCGGGCGCTCTTGTTATGAATTGCCTGGGCGAACATCTCCTTGCCGGTGCCGCTCTCGCCGCTGAGCAGCACGTTGCTGTCATTGCTTGCGGCCAGGGAACTCACTTGAATAGCCTTTAAAAGGAGTTCGCTGTGACCGAGGATGTCCTCAAAATTGAAGGTGGCATGGGCGCCGCTGAAACGGTTGATCAGGTTTTTAATTTTATTGATCGGGTTGATGAAGATAACGCCGCCGGTAATGTTGCCCTGATCATCCTTGATCGGTTTTCCGGAGGCCAGGCAACTGGCCGTGCCCGTGACCGTGTTGACTACTACCTCCGAATCCATGAAGGCCTTGCCGGTGGCCAGCATATCTGCAACCGGGGCATATCGCCCTAAATAATCCTGGATCGGACTGCCGCTGATATGCTGGGCGGACTTTGCCAGAATTTTTTCTGCCACCGGGTTTACCTGCGTGATGGTGCCGTGTGCATCGACCACCAGCACTCCATCGGAGACGGTCAGAAAAATATTGTTCAGGCGGTTATTGAGCAGAGTCAGTTCTCGGTTTTTCTGCTGAACGCGCAATTGCTGCCGAATGGCTTCTACCGCCGCCACGACCATACCGAGCGTATGCAGGTGGGTTTTTTCCACGGGCCCGGACATCTCTAAGACTCCGATCATCTGGTTGTCATTATCAAAAATCGGAGCACCCGAGCAGGTCCATGGGTGGTGTTTGCGGCAGTAGTGCTCGGCGCCGGAAACCTGAAACGGCCTCTGCAGCGCCAGAGAGGTACCAACCCCATTGTTGCCCACCTCCCCTTCGGTCCACAGGGCTCCCTGGCAAAGATTGAGACCGTGGTCGCCGTTGATGACGCTGCTGTCACCGACGGCTTCCATGAGGTAACCCCGCTCGTCGCACAGGATCACGACAAAACTGGAGCTGGCCACAAACCCGTAGAGGTTCTCCATGAATGGTCTGGCGATATCGATCAGGTTCTTTCTTCTCTCCAGCAGCTCTTCCAATTGGGGCTTGGCAAGCAGCAGGGTGCTGCGTAGGGCAAAGGGATCGACACCGGCCTGGCGACACCTGAGCCAGGATTGGGCGATCTCGGGCCGAACATCCCCGGGTTCAATCTCAGCGGTCCTGATGAACTTCTTCCATGCTGAAAAGATCTGTTTGTCCGTCGGTTCACTTTTTATAGCCATTTTCCCGCCTCCAAAAGTGTTAAGCAAATAGGACTCGGGTCGGGAGCAAGGATACGCGCCTCTATTATTTTGATCATATACGATCACGATAAGAATAAGCAAGTTCTTGCTTGGCTCCAGCCAAGGTGACAGTATCAACCATGGCATTCGAGCCACAGCACTTGAATGCTCGAGATCTTTACATATTTAAATTTGCGGCCCCATATAGAGCAGGCTGTCCACTGGGTTTGTGGGGCCCGGTGGACAGAAACTGCCCGTTAGGGGGATGAGAGGGCCGTGTATCATAGTGTCCCCACATGTATCTGTAAGCGAACAGTATGATGACATGTAGATGACAGGTTGATGACAGGTTGATAACGGCCTACCTGTTTCAAGATATATAAGAAGCCCGTTTACAGGCGTTCTTAATTACCGCCTGTTGTAAGGTAGCTGTTTTTCAGGCTGAAAACTTTTGGCACGCATATTGCATTATATATTATTGTAGACATGTCATCAGGATTGATTCTTAGCAGCAAAACTACTCATCTATTGGGTTCAAGGGCAAGTGCGGCACAGAGAAGGCTGTATTTCCACCAAGAGGCCAGGAAAGTGTAAGAAAGGGTGGCGCCGTTGCAGGAGATACGCTGTAAGTCCCGTGGTAAGCTTCTCTTCAAGTCATATGGAGATCGCTGGAAGAATGTAACAATGGATATAAAGGCAAGATTGGACTTAGATAAAGTAAGCATTCAGGAGGTGATGTTCAGGCCGGGGTGAGCAGACTCTGACTGGCGGTCAACTATAAGCTACTACTCAACGGAGAGGGGGCTGCATAGCAGGATCGGGGAAAGTTTCAGGAGTTTGCGGTGAAGAGAAGTTTGAGCGATCGAGGACTCACCAATAAAAATAAAAAACGGAGGAAAAACAAATGTCTACAATGCCAAGACCGCAAGATGCCAGCTACAAGATGTTGATCGATGGTAAATTTGTGGACGCCAGCAATGGCGCGACCCGCAAGTCATACTGTCCCGCCAACGGGGAATTCCTGGCCTCTTTCCCCGATGCCACCAAGGAAGATGTCGATACTGCCGTCAAGGCTGCCTGGAAGGCTTTTGAGACCTGGAAGAATGTCAGCGTTACCGAGAAACAGGCTATTTTGACGAAGATCGCCGACGTGATCGATGCCAACAAAGAAACACTGGCCCTGATCGAGTCCCTGGACAACGGCAAGCCGATCCGTGAGACCTTGAATGTCGACATTCCCCTCAGCTCTGACCACTTCCGTTACTTCGCCGGCGTCATCAGGGGCGAAGAGGGCCAGGCGTCGATCATCGACGATACTGCCCAGGGCCTGTTTGGCAACAACCTGAGCATCATTCTTCGTGAGCCGATCGGCGTGGTCGGCCAGATCATCCCCTGGAACTTCCCGTTTGCCATGGCTGCCTGGAAGATCGCCCCAGTACTGGCGGCAGGCGACTGCACCGTGATCAAGCCGTCCAGTACCACCTCGCTCAGCCTCCTGCACCTGGCCAAGCTGATCGCCCCGCTCCTGCCTCCTGGTGTCATCAACGTGGTCACCGGCGGCGGTTCCACCACCGGCCAGTATATACTGGACCATCCGGACTTCCGCAAACTGGCCTTCACCGGTTCCACCGAGGTCGGCTACAACGTTGCCGATGCTGCTGCCAAGAAATTGATCCCGTCGACTCTGGAACTGGGCGGCAAGTCTGCCAACATCTTCTTCCCCGATTGCAATTGGGCGAAGGCGATCGAGGGCGTGCACATCGGCATCCTGTTCAATCAGGGCCAGGTCTGCTGCGCCGGTTCCCGCGTGTTCGTACACGAGGATATTTACGACAAATTCGTGGGAGAATTAGTTGAGTCTTTCAAGAAGGTCAACGTGAACTTCCCATGGCTGCCCGACACCCAGATGGGTTCCCAGGTTGACGAGGGACAGCTGAAAAAGATCCTGGAATACGTAGAGATCGGTAAGAAAGAGGGCGCCAAGGTGGCCGTCGGCGGAGCGCGGGCGACTGGAAATGGTTTGGAGAAGGGCGCTTTCCTGCAGCCGACCCTGCTGGTAGACGTCAACAACAAGATGCGCGTCGCCCAGGAAGAGATCTTCGGACCGGTGGCAGTCGTGATCAAGTTCAAGACCGAGGACGAGGTTATCGCCCTGGCCAACGACAGCGAGTACGGCCTCGGCGGCGCGGTCTGGACTCAGGATATCAACCGGGCGTTCCGGGTGGCCCGCGGGATCGAAACCGGCCGGGTGTGGGTCAACCAGTACAACGACCTGCCCGCCCATACCCCGTTCGGCGGCTACAAGAAGTCCGGCGTCGGCCGGGAGACCCACAAGGTGATCCTCGATCACTACACCCAGATGAAGAACATCTTCATCAGCTTCGAGGAAAAGCCGATTGGCTTGTACTAGAACCAGGTTTGACGAAAAATAGTGCTAGAGCCGGGACGCAGGATAAAACCTGCGTCTCGGCAAAATACCACATGGCCTGGACTTAACCTGGCGAGGGGCATAGAGATGGTCACAAAAGAGACCCTGGTCGAAGATGTTGTAACTATTCCCGGCATCATATCCTATTTCATTCAACACGGAGTATCTCCGATCACCTGCGATGGCGCCTTTCCCCAGAACATTGGCCGACTGCTGGAGATCAAGAAGGTACCCGATCCGGATGCCTTCATTGATGGGATCAATGCTTTCTTGAAGGGATTGGAAGTAGCCATAGACAGCAATTAGACAGCAATTAGACAGCAATTCTGATTGAGTTATCGGATAAAGCTGGCGTCCCAAACTCTCTATCAATACTTGGGTAGCGCTGAATCTGAAATAGATGGCTCATAGAGCGGTGGGGAGGTGATTGCGGCATGAAGGTGGAGATCGTCTATAAAAACGATTTTCGGGCTCGTTCTCTAGCCGGGGAACTGCACGACAACCTGCAGGCCAGGGGCGTCGAGGCGGAATTGCTGAGCAGTGCCAAGCTGCCGGAGACAGCTAACCAGCTCACGGTGGATCTGGTCTTTGTCCTGGGAGGAGACGGCTCCCTGCTGCAAACCGCCCGCTATTTCGCCAGCACTGGAACGCCGATCATCGGGGTCAACTTGGGAACAGTAGGTTTTTTAAGCAGTGTCGAGCCCGAAGATCTGCAGTTTTATCTTGATGCCGTGCTGCGGCAGGAATATGATCTGGATGCAAGGATTATGATCGCTGCTACCGTCACCAGAGACAAGCAGGTGTTGTATCAGGGGATAGCGCTCAATGATGTGGTGATCAGGTCGCGCGTGCCGCACACCATCCTGGTGGCGCTGCGGATCGACGGCAGGCCACACACCACCTATCAGGCTGACGGCCTGGTCTGCGCTACTCCTACCGGCTCTACGGCCTACTCTTTTTCAGCGGGAGGCCCGGTCATCGATGCCGGCCTGGAAGCCCTGGTGATCACGCCGATCTGCCCGCACCTGTCATCTTCCAGGTCGCTGGTGGTTAGCGCCTCATCCCGTTTGAGTTTTGAGTTGGATTCCGATTACAACACTGACATTTCCGTGGACGGCCAGGAGGAGATGCCTCTGGCCAAGGGCGACCAGGTGCAGATCGAGCAATCTGGACTGGTGACCAATCTGGTACGTCTGAAACAGGTGAGCCGACTGGAGAAGATCAAGTATCTGAGAAGCAAGCAATACGTGGAAAGTTCTGCCGGATGAGCTGGCGGTTAGCGGCCAAGGGCAGCATTTTGGGAAACACAGGAGGTGGACGATATGTACAGGATCGTGGAAAAGCAAGACCTGACACCGACGATCAAGCTGATGAGGGTGGTCGCCCCTGCTGTCGCCAAAAAGGCGTTGGCCGGCCAGTTTATCATCCTGCGTTTACATGATCGTGCGGAGAGAATCCCCTTGACTGTCGCCGATTACGATCGCGACCAGGGGACCATCACCATCGTCTTCCAGGTGGTGGGCAAGTCGACGGAGGAACTGGCAACGGTCAAGGCGGGGGAGAGCATCCTGAACTTTGTGGGACCCCTGGGCCAGGCGTCAGAGATCGAGCATTACGGTCATGTGGTCTGTATCGGTGGTGGAGTGGGCGTTGCTCCTATCTATCCGATTACCCGCTCCCTGCGCCAGGCCGGCAACAGGATCACTTCCATCATCGGCGCCAGGAGCACCGACCTGCTCTTCTTCGAAGAAGAGATGAGATCGGTCAGCGACGAGTTTCATATAGTCACCGACGATGGCTCCAAGGGCCAAAAGGGCCTGGTGACAGACGCCCTGGGCAAGATCCTGAAATCAGGGGAGCAGGTCGATCTGGTCTTTGCCATCGGCCCCGTGCCAATGATGCGGGCGGTGGCCAATCTGACTAAAACGCATGGCGTCCGGACCATCGTCAGCCTGAACCCGGTAATGGTTGATGGAACGGGCATGTGCGGGGGTTGCCGGGTCTCTGTGGGAGGGGCCACCAAGTTTGCCTGTGTCGACGGCCCGGACTTTGACGCTCATCAGGTCGATTTTGATGAGTTACTGATGAGGCAGCGGATGTACCGGAAAGAAGAGCAGGATTCCAGCGAGCATTACCATCAATGCTCGTGCAGGGGGTGAGCGAAAAATGCCGATAAAAGCCCGAGAAGCGATGAGAACACAGGATCCGCAGGTACGGATCCGCAACTTCGGCGAAGTGGCGCTCGGCTATTCGGATGAGCAGGCGAAGAGCGAAGCCGGGCGGTGCCAGCAGTGCAAGAAAAAACCCTGCAGCAGCGGCTGTCCGGTGGGGGTGGATATCCCCGCCTTCATCGACCTGATCAAGGAAGGGGATATCCTGGGCGCTGCCAGGAAGATCAAGGAGTCCAACAACCTGCCGGCTGTCTGTGGGCGGGTCTGTCCGCAGGAGGAGCAGTGCGAGAAACACTGCATCCTGGGCAAAAAGGGAGAGCCGGTGGCGATCGGCCGTCTGGAGCGTTATGTGGCGGATTATGAGCGCCAGGTCGGGGTGGAAACCCCGCCCCTACCGGCACCCGGCGCCGGGGCGCCTGATTTAGCGGGCGCGGCCCGCAAGAAGGTGGCCATCGTCGGCTCGGGGCCGTCCGGCCTCACGGTGGCGGCCGACCTGGCCAGGCTGGGATACGGCATCACAGTCTTCGAGGCCCTGCATGAGCCCGGCGGTGTGCTGGTCTACGGCATTCCGGAGTTCCGTCTGCCGAAAGCGATCGTCAAGGAAGAGATCGACAACATCAGAAAGCTCGGGGCCGAGGTCCGGGTGGACTCCGTGATCGGGAAGATCGATTCTGTTGACGAATTACTGGCAAACGGCTACAGCGCGGTGTTTATAGGCACCGGAGCCGGTCTGCCGAATTTCATGAACATTCCCGGGGAGAACCTGAACGGTGTCTATTCGGCCAATGAATTTCTCACCCGCACCAATCTGATGAAGGCCTACCGGTTCCCCGACTTCGACACTCCTGTCAAGGTGGGCAAGCATGTGGCGGTGATCGGCGGCGGCAACGTGGCCATGGACAGCGCCAGGTGCTCCCTGCGCTTGGGCGCCGAGGATGTCTACATCGTCTACCGGCGCTCCGAAAAAGAGATGCCCGCCCGCCGGGAAGAGGTCGAGCACGCCGTGCAGGAGGGAGTCAAGCTGAACCTGCTCTGCTGCCCATCCAAGATCATTGGCAATGCCGATGGCTGGGTCGAGGCCCTGGAGTGTGTCAAGTTCGAGCTAGGAGATCCTGATGAGTCTGGTCGCTGCTGCCCAATCCAGATCAAGGGGTCGGAGTACACCATTCCGATGGATACGGTGATCATAGCGATCGGCAACAGCCCCAACCCGCTGATTGCCCAGACCACGCCGGATCTCCAGACCGGCCGTCACGGTGTGCTGATAGCCGACCCGGAGACCGGGGCGACAACCAAGCAGGGGGTCTACGCTGGAGGAGACATCGTCACCGGCGCTGCTACCGTCATCTCCGCCATGGGAGCCGGCAAGAGGGCGGCGGCCGCCATCGACCGCTACCTGCGAGGCGTCTAGATCTTGATGATTGTTTGTTGCGCATAGAACCAACCCCACAATCACTTTACACTGTTTGCGTGGTTGACCATTTTAATGGCCGGTATGAATTGGGGCTCCCCAACTTATGGGAGCTCCAATGCTTTTTTGGTGAACCGGTATATGTTAACTGCTTGACAGTCTGTGAACTTAATATATAATATAGTTATCTATACAAGTTAGGGGTGTGATCCATGAGGATCGTCGGTGAACTGATCAACTCCAGCCGGCCGGCAGTTAAGAGGGCTATTCAGGAACGGGACGGAGAGTATATCCAGAGCCTGGCCTTGCTGCAAAAACAGGCCGGAGCCCACTGGCTGGATGTCAACTGCGGTACTTTTGTTACGGAAGAGGAGGAAGTCATGCTGTGGCTGCTCAATCAGGTGCAGGCTACGTGCGACTTGCCCCTGTGCATCGATACGCCCGATGCCAAGGTACTAACGGCGGCCCTGAAGCTGATCGATAAGCCCGGACAGCTGATTAATTCGATCTCTTTCGAGAAGAAGCGGCTGGATGGTTTCCTGCCCCTGATCAGGGAGTACCGGCCGGCAGTAGTGGCCCTATGTCTTGAGGACCAGGGCATTCCCAAGACTGCTGCAGACCGCCTGCGAATAGCCACTGCTCTGGTGGAGACGCTACAAAAAGAGAACTATGACCTGGCAGAGATCTATCTCGATCCCCTGATCACGCCACTGAGCACCAGCAATACGGCCGGACAGGCTGTGCTGGATACTATTGCCGAGATCCGTGCAGCCTATCCAGATGTGCACTGCATCTGTGGCCTGAGCAATATCTCATTTGGTCTCCCGCAGCGTAAAACACTGAACGCTACCTTCATGGTTCAGACCATGGTGCGGGGCATGGATGCCTACATCCTGGATCCGACCGACAGGGAACTGATGGGGCTATACTATGCCAGTAAAGCGCTGCTGGGTCAGGACAAGTACTGTGGCGATTTTCTCAGGGCATACCGCACCGGCCTGTTTAATCCTGCCGGAGCGCCAAAGGAGGGATAAGCTAAGGATTGCCAAGGTTGACTATTTTGAATGAAAGAAAATAATTAAAGGAGGAAAACTGACATGGGCGCGAATCTATCCGAATTGTTGGCAGATCTACAGGAAGATCAGGTCATCGAGACGGTCAAGGAACGGATGGCCAAGGGTGAGCCGGCAATCGGGATCATTGACGAGTTGCAGCATGGTATGGAGTTGGTGGGTAAAAGGTATCAGGCGCAGGAGTATTACCTTTCAGAGCTGATCATGTCAGCCGATATTTTTAAAAGCGCCACCGGTCTCCTGGGCGATGCCTTCAGGGCGAGCAATGACAAGATCGGCAAGATAGTGCTCGGTACGGTCTTCGAGGATATTCACGATATCGGCAAGGATATAGTGGCCATTGTGCTAAGCTGCAACGGTATCGATGTGATCGACCTCGGTGTCAACGTGCCGATCGAGCGGTTCGTGGATGCGGTGCGTGAGCATCAGCCGGATTTTGTGGGACTCTCCTGCCTGTTGACTACTGCCTACGACAATATGAAGGCCACTGTCGAGGCCCTGGATGCGGCGGGACTGCATGAAGGCAGAAAGATCCTGATCGGCGGCGGCCCGGTAGACGAGACCACCCGCGCCTACGTCAAGGCGGATGCCTTCTGTAAGAACGCCCAGGAAGCGGCCGACATGACCAAAAAGATGCTGGGGGTGAACTGAGATGACGCAGGCTAGCGATCTCTATGCAGAGCGGTTGCAGCGGATCAAAAGAGCGGTGGCTCTTGAGAAGCAGGACCGGGTGCCCGTGGTGCCGTTGGGGGACTCTTTTGCCGCCAAGGTAGTCGGGGAGAAGCTGTCGGTCTTCTGTTCCGGCAGACCGGAGGATGCCTACAAAACCATGATCAGGGCATTCACCAGCCTGGGCGAGATTGACGGCATCCAGCACGCCGGCTTCGATGCCAACTTGCTGAGCACGATCTGGTTGTCCAAGGTCAAGTTGCCGGGCGTAGATCTGCCTGAGGACAACCTGTGGCAGGTCGAAGAGATGGAGTTGATGAAAACCGAGGATTATGACGTGATCATCAGGGATGGCTGGCAGAAGTTCGTCGATGATTTCTGGCTGAACAGGCTGGATAACCTGGGGGCGAGAGTTGCGCCGTTCTTTGCTTCGGTGCCGGCGGCGATGCAGGCCTGGAAGGACCTCGGGATCGTGCCCTTCTCACCGGTGATCGTCACCATCCCCTACGAGTATTTCTGCGGCGCCCGCTCCATGCGCGAGTTCATCAAGGACCTGTACCGGCGGCCGGACAAGGTGCAGGAAGCCATGGACGTGGTGATGCCGGCCTTGGTGGAACAGGCCCGGCAAGTGGCGCGTGCCTTCAACCTGCATGCCATGTGGGTGGGCGGCTGGCGCTCCGCCAGCGAGTTTCTCTCCCGCCCACTATGGGAGCGCTTTGTCTTCCCCTATTACAAGCAGATGGTCGAAGCGGTGGTGGAGGAGGGCGTCATCCCGGTGCTGCACTGGGATTCCAACTGGACGCGAGACCTGGAGTACCTGCTACAATTCCCCAAGGCCAAGTGTGTCTTCTCCCCGGACGGCGCCACGGACATCTTCAAGGCCAAAGAGGTGCTGCGTGACCACATGTGCATCATGGGAGACGTCCCGTCGGAGATGCTGGCGCTGGCCACCCCCGAGAAGGTTACCGAGTACTGCAAACGGTTGATCTCCGAGATTGGCCCATCCGGTTTCATCCTGGCGCAAGGCTGTGACATTCCGCCCAACGCCAAGCCGGAGAACGTGCGGGCGATGATCGCCTCGGTTCACCAATAGCTTTCGGTTCCAAAGGACCGGTATGATCTGATATGATGTAGATGGGACAGGCTGGGCCTCCGGTGCAAACCCTGATGCCCGGCCTGCCATCAACAACTTTTTTACCCGGCACTGCCTGGTGTTATTCGAGAAAGGTGAAGATCATGGAGCTTCGTTCCTTTATGCCCGCCTACTACCGCCTGGCGGAGGACTTGAAAGCCCAAATTGAATCGGGAGAGCTCAAGCCGGGAGATATCATTCCGTCGGAGACGCAGTTGGCGGCCCAGTACGGCATCAGCCGGATGACGGTCAGGAACGGCCTGTCCCTGCTGAGCAAGGCGGGTTACATCACCTCCTTCCAGGGAAAAGGCTGCTTCGTTGCCGCCCCGCAGATGGACCGGATGTACTTCTATTTCTCCGAAAATACGCTGCTGGGTGAAAACAAAAAACTGGAGGCCAGGCTGCTAGCGGTAGAGGTGCTGGCGGCGGACCCCAAAACTGCCGCCAAGCTGCAGGTACCGGTGGATTCCAGGATCGTACAGATCCGGCAGGTGTTGAGCGACGATAATGGCCCTGTGGCGCTTGACCGCCGGGTGTTGCCCTATATCAAGGGCGCCCCGCTGCTGGAAAAAGAGATCGAATATGCCGCCTTTCCGGAGTTGGTCTCCCGCCGTACGGAGTTGGCCTCAGCCCGCAACAATATTTCCGTACAGGCCTGCGTGCTGATGAAAGAGGAGGCCAAACTGTTAAAATCGAAGGTTGGATTTCCGGCTCTCTGTATCGAACAGATTATTTATTCCCGGGACAGCAAGCCCCTGGGATGGTCGAAGATGATCTGCCGCGGCGATCGCTTTGCGTTGAAGGCGGTATCCGAACCCTATTCCGAAAGGCTGTGATCCGGTAATGGCGATCTCGCATAGTCTGATTACCTCAGCGGTATCCAGGCTGCAGGAGACCAAGGCGCTTGAACTAGTCAGGGAGGCCATGGCCAGGGATCAGGATCGGTTCGTGATCGCGGAAGAGGTCAGGGCCGGCCTGGAGGCCGTGGGGGAGATCTACAACCAGGGCAACTATTTTCTGGCCGACCTGATCATGGCCGCCGAGATCTTCATGGAGGTGCAGGAGCTGGTGTTTGGCGCCGAAACCCCGGTAGAGCCGGGGCCGCCTCAGATTATTATAGGCACCGTGGAAACGGACATTCATGACATCGGCAAAAACATCACCATCGCTACCATGCGGTCTTGCGGCTTGAGAGTGCTGGATCTGGGGGTGAATGTCCCTCCCAGGGTGTTCTTAAAAAGCATCCAGGATACCCGCGCCCCGATCCTCTGCCTGTCCGGCTTGATCTCGCAGTCTTACGATACCATGAAGAAAACCGTCCGCCTGCTGGACAGGGATTCCCTGCGACCGGCGACCACAGTGATCATCGGCGGGCTGGTCAACGAAGAGGTGCGCAAATACACGGGCGCCGACCGTTGGGTCAAGGATTGCGCGGTAGGAACGGCCCTGTGTAAGGAGATCTTGTCATCCAACAATAGATCTTGCCAGATGACTGGTTCATGAAGGGATGAGGGGAGCCATGAGTTCGATCATAGTGGCCTGCAAGACCATTCATAACGAGATCGAAAAGGCTATCGCCGAGACCCAGGTTACGCACCCGGTACTCTGGATCGAATCAGGGCTGCACAACTGGCCTGATAAGCTGCGAGCCAAGCTCCAGGAGCAGATCTCCAGCATCGACAACGTCGAGTACATCATCATGGCCTTTGGCTACTGCGGCAATTCGCTGCTCGGGGTGCAATCCCCCAACGCCAAGCTGGTGATTCCCCGGGTGGACGACTGCATCTCCCTGCTGCTGGGGTCTTACCAGAAACGCCAGCAGTTGTCGGCGGAGATGGGCACCTACTTTCTGACCAAGGGCTGGATGGAATACGAGAACAACATTTTAAAGGAGTATGAGCGCTGCGTTGTTCGCTACGGGCAGAAAAGGGCCGAACATGTCATGAAGCTGATGCTGGAAAATTACAAACGGGTGGTGCTGATCGATACGGGGGCTTACAATCTCGACGACTGTCTGGGCAGATCCTGCAACTTTGCCTGCATGCTCGGTTTGCAACACCAGGTCGTGCCCGGTTCGTTGGAATTGTTGAAGAAACTGTTTACCGGGCCCTGGGACGATGAATTCCTGGTGGTTCCTCCCGGTGAGGCCCTGACCTTCGATCATTTTCGCACGGATCTGTCGATCACCCAGACCAATACGAACTTCGGTTTTTCCAGTTAAGGAGGCGGAGCGGTGCAGGTAATGCTGGTAGGCGGTTTTCTGGGTTCCGGCAAAACCACTTTCATCAGGGGCCTGGCCGGTTTCCTTGTCAAGCAGGCACAACAGCGGGTGGCTATCCTGGAGAACGAGATCGGAGAGGTCGGCATCGACGACCAGTACCTGGCGATGGAGGGTTTTCAGGTCCGGGAGATCACTGCGGGCTGTATCTGTTGCACCCTGACGGGTGAACTGACCCTGGCGGTCAACGAACTGGGCGAGCAGTGGCATCCTGACTGGCTGGTGATCGAGGCTACCGGCGTGGCCAGGCCGAGTAAGATTCGCCAGACCCTGGCCACCTATGGCCGGGGGATCAAGGCGTTCCTGACGGTCGTGCTGGTGGATGCCGGGCGCTGGCAGGAGCTGACCGCGATCATGCCAGACCTGCTCTACGCCCAGGTGGCCTCAGCCGACCGGGTGCTAGTCAACAAGATCGACGAGGTGGGCGAAGAGGACCTGGCGGTCGTCTTGGGCTCCGTCAGGGAAGCCAACAGCAGGGCGGCTATTTTCACCATCAAGGCCCTTGACGGCCTTGATGTACAGCTGCTAAGGGAGTTGTGCTGTCATGCATGAAGAGAATATACATGAGGAGGCCGTATCCAGGACGGCATCCCTGGCTTTTGTCCCTCCACTGGCGGCGGTCAGTATCTGTGAACTGGTCTCCTGCCTGCTGTTAAAGTTGGCCGATGGCCTACAGGTTGAGGGAATTGTACCCGGTCATATCAAGGTCCTGCTTCGGGATGACGGCCAGTACGCAATGTTGAGCTGTACCAGACCGGGCAGGGTGTCTCTCCGGAGTTCAACCGGATGGAATGAGGCGTTTGTCGCCGGTCTTCAGGTGAATCTGAACGTGATAGTCTACGCTGTCCTGCATGACCAGGTATCCAGCCTGGTGGCAAGCTGCTGGAGCGAATTTCTGGCTGGCCTCAAGCAACTCCCATATCAGCCGTGACCACCACGGATTAAATCTCTGTCCATTTCCTCTCCAGCGCCGCGTTTAATAACAACCCCACCACAAAAGCCACCCCCATGTTCCACATGGTGAAACCGGCCGTCACCAGGGTGACGTAAAAATCCTGCTTGCTGCTGGTGTTAGATCTAGCAGTCAGGGCCAGTTCCGCTCCGGCAAAAAACAGGATCACCCCGAGGACGGCGGCGGGAAACAGGCTGAAGAGCGTCCTGACGCCTGAACCGAAGAAGAGAGCAGCCAGGACAAGCAGCGACCCCAGAATCACTAGCGCCCCGCCGGTGCGGGCGCCAAAGCGCACGTGTCCGGCCATACCGCCTGCTCCGTGGCACATGGGCACCCCTCCCCAGCAGGGGGCGATCAGGTTCATGATGCCGGTGGAGATGGCAATCCGGCGTTCGGTAACGGGGCACCCGGGAAACAGGGCGTTGTTCTCCGCTACGATGGCAATAACAGCATTACCCAGGGTCAGGGGAATCTGGGGAAGGGCGAGCAGCAGCGATCCCTTGACCAGATCCGGCCAAGTCAACTGGCTGAAGGTGAAATGCGGCAGGTGGAAACCGATACCCTGTTTTAAGGCTGGCAGTAAGGCAGGGCTGAGGAACAGGGACGTACCAAGACCCAGTGCCAGCAGTAGAAACATGACCGGAAATTTTTTATTGCCGATCAGGATAAAGGTGAGAATCAGGGCCACGGCTGCCAATAAGTAGTTGGACTGCATGAAGCGGATTCCTTCCACTATGAAACTAAGGCCCAGCCCCAGCATGATCCCTTGGACCACAGGCTTTTTGGCCAGGGCCGTCACCTTCCCCACCAAACCGGTCAGCCCGAGAACCAGCCAGACCAGCCCGGTGAACAGGCCCGCTCCCCAAACGGCTGCAGGTGTAAAGGCCCCAGCCACGGCGATGGAGCTGGCGCCGATCGCCTTCATCGGCTGGATCGGCACCGGTGTTTTATAGATCAGGCCGGCAGCGATCTTGGCCACGCCGAACATGAACAGCAGGCCTACCGGGTCTATCTTGAGAATGGTGATATAGGCCAGGGCAAAGGGGATCAGGGTACCCAGGTCGCCAAAGGCCCCGGCCCATTCCATCAAATCATAGCGATTGCCCGAAGTCTGTACACCTTGAAAACTCAACTCGAAGCTCCTTTTACGACAAGCAGGTAAGTGTTTTTCTTGGCCAGATGGATTTGAGCCTGTTGCAAACAAATGACCTACCACTATCTTATCAAAAATAACGAATCCTGAGAGATTTTAAAATAAACAACGAAAAAAATGAAGCCAACAGCATGCGATACTCAGCAAAAAAGCCATCGCTGGTTTAGCGATAGCTCATGAAAAGAGGCTGCCCTTGGAAGGTGAAAAACAGGTCAATATACTTCAGCGATCAGCTTTCCCATCTGTGACAGGTCGTACCGGCCCATGCCGCTTACTTCGTTGCGAAAAGAGGTAGAACGGAGCAGGGTTAGCATGGTCTTGCCGAACGGTTTTTCCAGGCTTTCCTTGCGCATTACCAGGTCATAGCGTTCCTTCTGCAGGGGAATGAAGTCGAGCCCCTCCACCTGCCTGGCAACCGTTTCAGTGCCCAATCCAACATCGGCATTCCCCCGGGCGACACAACTGGCGATAGCCAGGTGCGTGGTTTCGATATGGTCGTAACCGGTTATTTCGGCATGGTCGATGCCCAGCTTCCGCAGTTGTTCGTCAAGCAGCACCCTGGTGCCGGAGCCTGGCTCGCGGTTGACGAAACGGGTGCCGGGCTTTGCCAGATCTGCCCACCTGTTGATCCCCAGGGGATTTCCCGCCGCCACATAAAAACCCTGCATCCGGAAAACCAGATTGATCGTGACGATCTTTTGCCCTGGCAACAGGCGCCGGATGTAGGGCAGATTGTATTCATTCGTGTCGCTGTCCCAGAGGTGTGCCGTGGCCACACTGGCCTTGCCGTAGTAGAGGGCCAAGAGCCCATCCGTGCTCCCGACATAGGCGCGCAGGCAGTTGGTTCCGGGCAGTTCTCTCTCCAATCGCCTGACCAGAACATCGAGAACCGCATCCTGGCCGCAGATGATGATTTGTTCGGCTGCAGGCGCAGCAGCTGCAGACGCGCTCTCGAGGGTTAGCAGCGCCCCCCCCTTCGCCCTCTGCTTAAAGGTTTCCAGGTCCGGCGCCTCCACTCTGACCTTGCGCCCTATGTGATAGGCTGCCAGTTCTCCGCGCTTGATCAGTTCGTAGACTGTAAACTTGGAGATTTTCAAGATCTCGGCAACCTCGCTGGGAGTATAAGAGATATTATTGGACATGTTCATTCCCTCATTTTTATGATTTCTACTTGCTTTTAATTATACCAAATAATATAATATGTAAAACATGGTTTTGTTAGCTCATGATAGTTTATGCTAGTTCATGTTATACAAATGTTACGAATCACTCCGAGCCATGCCACCTAAACTCCAAGGCACGGTGTCTGGCCGATACGGTGCAGCTGGAAACGGCTGCACCTCCCTCTCTTTTTGGAAAGGAGTGAAGAAAAACAGCTTGGAGGCGACCATATACTGCACAGGAGATCCTGAATGCTTTGCAGTAAGAATGGTTTTTTATTTTATTGCCTAGAAATCTCATCTTTTTAAGGAGGCGATATTTAGAATCTATATAGGTGGCTTATATGGTTTTTTGTTTTATCGGTAACAAATAAAAAAGGGAGAGGAATGATCGCAGTTGAAGAGAATTAGGAGTATTGCCTGTATCGTTTTAGTCCTGTTGTTGGCCCTGGCGACCATGGCCGGGTGTGCCCCGAAGGCTGCGCCGCCTGCTGCCCAGGCTCCGCCAGTATCCCTGACCGTTTCTGCCGCCGCCAGCCTGACGGATGTTCTTAAAGAGGTAGACAGCGCCTATACGCAGACAAAGCCGAACGTGACCATCACGCCAACCTTTGGTGGGTCCGGCGCCCTGCAGAAGCAGATCGAGAACGGCGCCCCGGCTGATGTGTTCATCTCGGCGGCGGCCACCCAGGTGGACGCTCTTCAGAAAGAGCAACTGCTGTTGGACGGCACCCGTAAAGACCTGTTGGGCAACACAGTGGTTCTAATAGTGCCTAGCGATAGCACCCTGAGCATCACCGATTTTAAGGACCTGGCCACGGATAAGGTAAAGAGGGTGGCTATCGGCGACCCGAAGTCTGTGCCCTGCGGTATGTACGCCAACCAAGTTTTTCAAGAAGATAACATCACGGACAAGGTGAAATCGAAGGAGGTTATCGGCAGCGATGTGCGCGCCGTGCTGACCGATGTCGAGAGCGGCAATGTGGACGCCGGTATCGTCTTTTCGACTGACGCCAAAACTTCCACCAAGGTCAAGGTGGTAGCCAACGCTCCGGATGACATCAACGCCAAAGTGGTCTATCCGGTGGCTGTCATCAAGGCCAGCAAGAATGCTGATGCCGCCAAGGACTACTTGAATTTCCTATCGAGCGATCAGGCCAAGACGATCTTCGAGAAATATGGTTTTATAGTGAAATAATAAATCTCAGAAACTTTAATAACACTGAGGCACAGCTCGTATGACCGAAACGTACCTGTCACCGCTATGGATATCGCTCAAAACTGTGCTTACCGCCACGGCAATCACCTTTTTTATGGGGATTGCCGCGGCGCGCTGGATGGCAAGATACCAGGGCAAGTTCAGAAACCTGATCGACGGGATCTTTATTCTGCCCCTGGTGCTGCCTCCTACGGTGGTGGGCCTGGGCCTGCTGTTGCTGTTCGGTATCCACGGCCCCCTCGGTAAGCTGCTAAAACTGTTTGGCGCCAGTGTCGTCTTCTCCTGGCCGGCGACAGTGATCGCTGCAGCTGTTGTTGCCTTTCCCCTGATGTACATGACCGCCTGCGGCGCCTTCGAGCAGGTGGAGATCAACATCGAGAATGCCGCCCGCACTCTGGGGGCCACCGAATGGAGAATCTTCTGGTCAGTCACGCTACCCCTGGCTTTACCGGGGGTGGCGGCTGGCGCCATTCTTTCTCTGGCCCGTTCCCTCGGGGAGTTTGGGGCCACCCTGATGCTGGCCGGTAGTATCCCGGGCCGAACCACGACCATTCCGATAGCCATCTACTTTGCCGTAGAAGCGGGAGATAACAATCAGACCATCCTGCTGGTGCTGATCGTTTTGGCTGTCGCCTTTGGATTGTTGGCCGCCCTCGCTTACTGGAAGAGAAGAGCGACTAACTCCGGAAACAGATCCCTGATCCCCCAAAATATTGATTGAACATGCTATCTGGCATGGTAGAATATAAGCTCTTCCCAGCTTGCTCATGGAGGTACACCGGTGCTCAAAGTCAGGATCAGAAAGAATCTCCCTGGGTTTAATCTGGATGTTGCCTTTGCTGTCAATCAGGAGATCCTCGCAGTCATAGGGCCGTCAGGCTCAGGCAAAACCATGACTATGCTCTGCATTGCCGGGCTGATCCAGCCGGACGAGGGATATATCCGATTGAACAGCAAGGTGCTGTATGATTCAGACAGCGGCCTCAACCTGCCACCCCAACAGCGCCGGGTAGGCTTTGTTTTCCAAAACTATGCCCTGTTCCCCCACCTGACTGTCAGGGACAACATCGCCTTCGGTATTCGCCACCTCTCCCGGCAGGAGGTCGAGGACCGGGTCTGGCGGTTGCTTGATAAAATGCATATCCAGGAACTCGGCCACCGCTACCCCAGGCAGTTGTCGGCGGGGCAGCAGCAGCGGGTGGCCCTGGGGCGCGCCCTGGCGCCGGAGCCGGAAGTCTTGCTGATGGATGAGCCCTTTTCAGCGCTGGACACCTACGTGAAGGAACAATTGGAACGTGAACTCCTGGCCCTGCAGCATTTTTACCAGGGCAACATCCTTTTTGTGACCCACGACCTGTCCGAGGGTTATAAGCTCAGCTCCAAGATTGCGGTCTATGAATCAGGCCGCATCCTCCAGTGTGACAGCAAACAGCAGGTCATTGCCGCCCCAGCCAACCGCGCCGTGGCCAGATTGACAGGGGTCCGCAACCTGATGGCGGGAGCCGTCGTTGAGATCGAGGATTCATCTGTTTGGGTGGCGGTGCCCGAGCTGGGAGGACGGCTCAGAGTAACCATCAGAGATGCCGCGCAACTGGCGATCGACCAGCAGGTGACCATCGGCATCCGGGCCGAGTACGTCCAGGTGGCTGACCACCTGGATGAGAACACCTTCCTGGGCAAGGTCAGTCAGGCAGTTGAGGGAGTGGCCAGCATTAATTACTCTGTTCGTGTCCATGGAACTGCAACTGCCGGGCATGATCTGGAAGCCAGCCTATCCAAGTCGGAGGCCCCTCCGATCCCCATCGGACAGAGCTGTTATCTGCGTCTGCCACCCGATCGGTTGTGTATGATCGGGGGCTGATACCCGACATCTACAGGGCATAAGCTGATCTGGAAGGTCCAGTATAAAATCGATAATACTTAATGAATCATGGAGGCTGAAACTGATGCTGTACATTGCTGACGCGGAGATTGACAGGTTTATCAAGGAGGACGTGCCGTACATTGATCTGACCACTCTGGCGCTGGGAATTGGCGATCGTCAGGGCAGGATGCAATATTTCTGCCGGGAGAATGCTGTTATCTGCGGGACCGAGGAGGCGCTGCGCATCTTTGCCAAACTGGGGCTGCAGGCCATCAAGCATTGCCCCTCGGGCACACCGGTGGCCCCGGGGGAATGTTTTCTGGAGGCTGCAGGCCGGGCAGAGAGCCTGCACCTGGCGTGGAAGGTGGCCCAGAACCTGCTGGAATACTGCTCGGGCATCGCCACCAGAACCAGACGCCTGGTGGACAGGGCTAGAAGCGTCAGCCCTGGGATGACGGTTGTGGCCACTCGCAAGATATTTCCTGGCACCAAGGAACTGGCGGTCAAGGCGGCGGTGGCCGGCGGCGGCTATCCCCACCGGCTGGGATTGTCTGAGACCGTGCTGGTCTTCCGGCAGCACCTCAACTTTTGCGGCGGCCTGGACGGTTTTATT
>JBEKKU010000017.1:0-26343 GCA_050010575.1 Thermacetogeniaceae bacterium
GATCGTGTTTGTCTGGGGCACGCTACCCCCTCCTTCCTTTGTGGACGCGTGGACGGTTCTCGCGTCCACTAGTGGACGCGAGAACCGTCCCCGCGTCCACCCGCGTTCAAGCGTTTCGTCAGGCCTTGAAAGCCTCGTCAACTAGTTCATTTACCAAATCGTCGCTGGCCAGGTAGGGCAGGGTGATCTGCCCCGCTTCCCGGTAACTGCGGTTGAATTCCATGCTGGTCTCGATGGAGTGCCCGTTCCTGGCCCAGGAGCGCCGGGCAACACCACCCATGACATCCCACAGGAGTGCGGACTTGATAATCTCGTCAACTCGTTCGCTGCCGTCCAGAACCAGGCCGAAGCCGCCGTTGATCGCCTTGCCGATGCCCACCCCGCCACCGTTGTGCAGCGCTACCAGGCTCATGCCCCGGGCGGAGTTGCCGGCGAAGCACTGGACGGCCATGTCGGCCATCACATTGCTGCCGTCTTTGATGTTGGCGGTCTCCCTAAAGGGGGAGTCGGTGCCGCTGACATCGTGGTGGTCACGCCCCATCATCACCGGGCCGATCTCCCCCTTCCTGATCATATCGTTGAACTTCAGAGCGATTTTCATTCTACCCTCAGCGTCCTGGTAGAGAATGCGGGCCTGAGAACCTACCACCAGGCTGTTCTTTTCGGCGTCCCGGATCCAGATGTAATTGTCCCGGTCCTGCCCCCGGCGGTTCGGGTCAATGCAATCCATGGCGGCCCGATCAGTCTTGACCAGGTCCTCATGCCTGCCGCTCAGGCAGACCCACCGGAAAGGGCCGTAACCGTAGTCAAACAGTTCGGGCCCCATAATATCCTCCACGTAGGAGGGAAAGATGAAGCCATCCTTCTCGTCGCTGCCGTTTTTAGAGATCTCCCGCACCCCGGCGTCGAAGACCGCCTTCAGGAAAGAGTTGCCGTAGTCGAAAAAGTAGGTGCCCCGTCCGACCAGGGTCCTGATCAGTTCGAAGTGACGGCGCAGGCTCTGGTCCACCAGTTGCCGGTACCGGTCGCGGTCCTCCGCCAGCAGCCGGGTACGCTCCTCGAAGGTGACTCCCTGGGGGCAGTAGCCCCCCTCGTAGGCGGCGTGGCAGGAGGTCTGATCTGAGAGGAGTTCCACCTTGATCTGGCGTGCCACAATATACTCCAACAGGTCCACCACGTTGCCGTGGTAGGCGATGGAGGCGGGCTCCCGACTGGCCAAGCGCTCACCGGCGATCCTGAAGACCTCTTCGAGATCTGCCGATACCTGCCCGACCCAGCCCTGTTCGTATCTGGTCCGGATCCGGGAGTAGTCCACCTCGGCAATGATACCCACCGCTCCGGCAATCTCCGCCGCCCTTGGCTGGGCGCCGCTCATGCCCCCCAGGCCGGAGGAGACAAACAGGTGGCCGCGGAGATCCCGGTCGTGGGGAATGCCCAGCTTCAGGCGCCCGGCGTTCAACAAGGTGTTGAAGGTGCCGTGGACGATCCCCTGGGGCCCGATATACATCCAGCCGCCAGCTGTCATCTGGCCGTAGTTGGCCACCCCCATCTCCTCAGCGATCTCCCAGTCCTTCTGGTTGTCGAACAGACCCACCATCAGGGCGTTGGTGATGATCACCCGGGGAGCATCCGGTCTGGACGGAAACAGCCCGAGTGGATGGCCGGATGAGACCACCAGGGTCTGGCAGTCGGTCATCACTGACAGGTACTTTGTAATCAGCTGGTACTGCATCCAGTTCTGGCAGACGCTGCCCGTCTCCCCGTAAGTGACCAGTTCGTAAGGATAGAGGGCGACCTCGAAGTCCAGGTTGTTGTCGATCATCACCTGGAAGGCCTGGCCCTCAAGACAGTCCCCCCTGTACTCGGTGACCGGCCTGGCGTGGATGCGGCCTTCAGGCCGGTAGCGGTAGGCGTAGATCCGGCCGCGAGTGATCAGTTCGTTCAGAAACTCCGGGGCCAGTTGCCGGTGCAGCGTCTCGGGCACGTAGCGCAAGGCGTTCTTCAGGGCAACCTTGGTCTGGGCCGGGGTCAGGTGGAAGCCGCGGTCCGGAGCACGCCTGACTCCGGGCACGAATTCGGGCATCGGCGGCAGAATGTCCTCCAGCTTGATAGTCATGGCCTGGGATATCTCTAAATTGTTCGGCATCGCCATCTCCCCTTAAACTCGATCTATTGGATACCGCCTGTGATGCTGGCATCTCCTGCTGCTTTATTATGCCCTTGAATTTAAAATGTTCTGGGCTTCATCCCGCAGATCCCGTGCTTCGATCAGCAGGCCGGCCTTTTCTGCATCCATACTCTTGCAGAAATCCTGATCCTTGATGCCCTGGAGGTTGATGGCGACGTTCAACAGCGCCCCGACCACACCGCTGTAAGCCATCAGGACGGCCACCCCGGCATCGCTCAGGGCATTGGGGTTGCCGTACTCTATTACCACACAGGAATAACGCAAGACACTCAGGCATTCCCCCGCCACTTTCAGGGGGTGGATGGCTGCGCCCTGCAGGGCCTGCTGGATGGCCCCGGAGCGCTGCTCACGTTCAGTTGCTGTGCCCTTAGGCAGCCGGTAGGCCTCCATCACCCGGGTGAAGGAGGCGGTGTCCTCATCCACGTGCTCCTGCAGGCTTTGCATCAGTACAGATGCCTGTTCCAGCACCTGCCGCATCTGCATCTGCCTCTGCTCCTCCACTCCCGCATTATTGATGGTCAACTGGGCCACCATGCACACCAGAGCGGCAGCCAGCGATCCGGACAGGGCGGCCACGCTCCCGCCTCCTGGGGCCGGAGAGTTCGAGGCCAACTCCGTGATAAACTCTCTGACGGTCATATCCATCAACATCCGTTCATTCACCCCTGCATCTATTTTTAGACAACGATCCTCGCGAACAGCAGCTCGTTTAACCCCGCAATCTTTTCTGGCCCTGCGGGATGATCAAGGTTATACAGGTTAATTCTACCCGCCGAGAGCCCTCTCCTCTCATGTGCACCATAAGTATACAATCTGTATACAATTTTCTATCCTCTTTAAAAAAATCCTGCTCTTTATATTTTTTTTTCTCTATAAGGAGTATCCTTCTAGATATCGTAACCTAAACCAATATTATTGATGGGGAGGAAAGAGCGCGCCCCTTACAGAAACTATTCGACCAGATCGAGACGCCTACCTTGGCGCCATGAGGATACTGCAGAAAAGGGGAAGACGAAACGATGACAGGAATCAGAGTTGCTCCCGAGCAAGTAAGGGCTTTTTGTACCGAAGCATTAGCGGCAGCGGGTGTTCCGGCGCAAGACGCGGCGGTGGTGGCCGCCAACCTGGTGGAGGCGGAACTTCGGGGTCTCAGTTCTCACGGGGTTTCCAGATTGAGCATTTATATCGACAGCCTGCTCAAGGGGGATTATAACCCCCGGCCTGATATTAAAATTCTCCAAGAGCACAATTCCACAATGCTGATCGACGGCGACTTTGCCATGGGCGCCATATCGGGCACCAGGGCGATGTCGCTGTGCCTGGAAAAAGCACAACAGGCAGGCGCCTCCTTCGCCGCAGTGTGCAAGGGGACGCACTTTGGCATCGCCGGTTTCTATTCCATGATGGCCCTGGAAAGAAATATGATCGGGATCGCCATGTGCAACAGCATCCGGCTGATGAGCGTCTATGGAGGCATCAGCCGGATGCTGGGTACAAACCCCCTGAGCATAGCCGTACCGGCGGGGATACGGTATCCACTGGTATTCGATGCGGCCACCAGTCAGGTGGCGGTAGGCAAGATCATGGTTGCCGAGCTTGAAGGCCAGAAGATCCCCGAGGGCTGGGCGATAGACCAATGCGGAAGGCCGACCACGGACCCGAAAGAGGCGATGGCCGGCGCCGCCCTGCCTTTCGGAGGGTACAAGGGCTCCGGTCTGGCGATCATGGTCAATGTTTTCAGCGCCATGTTGAGCGGCGCCTTTTTAAGCGCCAGGGCAGGAGAGGCTCAGGCGGAGCTGATAAAAGAGGATGAGATCGCCTTTTTCTTCGGGGCGATCGATGTCGCCAGTTTTCAGGATGTTGATACCTTCAAGCAGGGCATCGATGCCATGATCGAGGAGTTGAAATCGTCGCCAAAGGCCGCCGGCGCCGAAGAGATATACATGCCCGGCGAACTGGAGTACTTGCGAAAAGAGAGCAACACTCGCCATGGCATCGAGATTGGCGCCGGCGTTTTACGGGAACTGCAAGATATTAAAAATAAATTGACTCTGACAAACAACCCGGATCAGTGGTAGCGCCTCCAGTCAAACCCCGGTTTGTAAAGAAGAAAGTGGCCTTTTGCAGGCCAAAACGGGAACCGGGAGGAAAGAGCAATCAGCGCTACCGGGGGCACTCACCCATCCAGCGGCCCTTCGGATTCCCCGGGAAGTTTAGATGCCGGAACCGGCCGTACTTAGCTCCCACGTCGGTCCTTCTGGGCTGATCGGGCTTGTAATTTCCCGCCCAGATGTGGCAGATCGGCTTGCCGAGCTTTTTTGCCAGTTCGACTATCTCCCCGGTACCGCCCTGACCCTGGGCTTTCTTGCCATCCCAGACCGCCACCATCACGTCACTGTGCTCCACGATGTAGCAGCCAGACCGCAGGTAGGCCTCCCCCCTGGTGGCCATGCGGGGCATGGCGATGGTCTCGATGGCGCGCTCCTCCAGCCAGTAGCGGAACTCCTGCCGCAACTCGGCGCCACCATAGTCCAACCGGTGCTCGTCGGTGGGGCCGAAATCCTTGATATAATCATCCAGGGGCGCCGGCAGCACAACGATCAGCCGGGTGGCCTCTTTCCTCAGCAGTATCCGGGCCACCAGGCGGTCGGCCCCGATGGCCAGAGGCGAGAAGACTGTCAGGTAGTGCTCCGGAAACTGGGCCTCGATGAAGGTTGCCGCCCTGGCTACTCCCGTTTCCAACTCGGATATCCGGTCCGGATCGAGAAAAATATGTCCGGTGATACCCACCCGGAGCATCTCCCGGTGGCCCAGCCGGGTGAGGGCGTTGAACTCCCCGGTGTTGACATGCATGGCTAAAATATGGTCTGGCGGCAGGCTGGATAGTTCAAACTGCCGCTTCCCGTTCAAGCTGCTCATCTTCACCAGGGTCTCCAGGGAGCGGGCGCCGTGGTGGTAGCTGGTCACTTTCAGAAAGGCATCCAGTACCCCCGGCTCCACCAGGAACCGGTTATCCCTCTTGATGAACGGAGCATTGGCCTCCAGGCAGTGGTTCAACAAAAAGGCCCGGCGGATGGTGAACATCCGGTCTTCAATGGTATTAGGGTTGCCGTTGGGCCCCCGCACATCAATGTAGGCCCGCAGCCTGCTGATGAAATCGGGCTTTTTGGCTTCCAGATCCGCCCTGCTGTTGCCGGCGCAGAATTCCTCGAAGCTATGCCTAGTAGCCCCGGCAAAGATATGAATACCGCCACCCAGTGGATGCGTCCGGCCCTGGTCCGTAAACTCTCCGTCCTGCATAGGCGCCAGAAAATAGCGCAGCCAGCCCAGGGGTACCCCCTCACAGGGAGTATCAAATTCATCCCAGAAAACCAGGGGCAACCGGCCTCTCAGGCGCAGATCCCGGATCTGGTGGAAGGCCTGAGGCAGTTCCCGGGGCGAGGCCAACTGGGAGAGATTGAAGGTCAGCTGGGCATCCCCGGAGATCCCCAGCCCCCTGGCGATCTCCTTGATCGCAAAGGACTTGCCGGAGCCTGGAGGCCCGAACACCGCAGCGCATAGCGGAGCCTGCAGGCCACCATGCTGCATATAGTCCCCGATAGCATTGTAAACGCTACGGACCCCCTCGATCTCGCGCCGGTCAGCACTGCTCCAGTGGCCGACCATCTCCACCGGTGCGTTGAGCAGAGCCGCTCTGGGCCCCACCTCCACGATCTGACGGGCACAGGTACAGACTGCGTCCATGACTTTGGAGCCTCGGGCAACGCTGTTCTTCGTGCCCGCTGAACTTGCATTGCAGCCTCCTGCTTTGACCGCCTCCTCGAGAATCGACCACCGTGCCGCCCTCACCCCACCGGGGTACCCCGCCCAAAGGGTACCCGCCAGGTACCCGGGTATCGCCAGGCTCTGCTGGCCACCGGCCAGATAACTGACATCACGAAAAATCCCGAGGTCCCAAATTTTATCAGGGCTGTCAGGCCTGACCCGCCTTGGCCGTTCCCGATAGGCCCGCCCCAGCCTCTGACAGGGAAACCGGAGGTAACGGGCGCCCCCTTCTGCGACCACCTGGTAACCTTCCAGGTGGAGCAGACGAGCCAACCCGATCCCGTCCCGGGCCGCAGTCGTCCAATCAACGCTTCCCGGCCTGTGGATCCAGGCTGTGGCCAGCGCCCCCAGCAGGCAGGTGTTGCCGCCCATCATCTGACCCCGCAGGTGCTTGGCAAAGTCGCCCTCCTGGCCAGAGCGGTCGAAGATCAGGGACTGGCGATCCCGCCCGATGATGGCCGCTCCGCTTGACCCGACCGTGACGATCACCTGCTGAAAGAGCAGCTGGTGATTCTCGTCAGCAAAGGGGCAATCCGGGCTGTGTATGGCGGCAACGATCTCCTCGAACAGCCTTTCCCAGGACAGGGAGACCCCGATCCGCACCGAACAGGCCCGCAGATCCTCGATAGCGGTCAGCACGGTGGTCCGGTCTGCCAGGCCAAGGAACTGAATCCTGGTCAGCAAGGGGTTCTCCCGCCTGCTGGCATACCCAGCCAGCTTGATAATGATCTGCGCCGGCCTGACGCTGCCAGATCGTTCCCCCAACAGATCTGGCCAGCCTGCTACAGTACTGTTAAAGCCCAACCCGCTGTCCACGATCACCAGCAGGTCCGGGTCGCCGCAAAGTTTATATCTGCCATAGTCCCACTGCCCTGGTTCACATACACCCCGCTCCAGCAGGCGAAAGCGGGGAGGGCCGCCTTTATCTTCCGGATAAGCCCGCCAAGTCGTCCAGCAGCTGGTAATCTCTGGTTATCCCTCGGCTGTTCCAACAGCCTGGCATCCAGATCGCGGCCCTCAACCTGGGCCAATTCCGGGTCAATCATCTCTCTCAGTAATTGCAGCACCAGCGTCGACCCGCCGGCTTGGGAACTCAGCCGCACTCCGGGCGCCGGACGATCGGACCGGTAGGGATGGACACCGCCGCTGGTAATCAAATCTTCGTTGTGAACGCTCAACCAATCGACGGTGGGGTCTCCACACACCTGTACCAGGGATTTTGCCATTGCCGTTCCTCCTGCCGTATTTGGTCTATCGGCAAAGCGCCTAAGTTATTATGTGAAATTATTGCATCCATATAAGGTCATCACTCAGGCAAAAGCAGGAGAATATATTTTGCAGGCAGGAAAAACCAAGCCGGGCAGGTAATATTGAAAATAAAATAAATATTCCTAACAGCAGCACAGCGCCATCAATTGCTCCTGGCAAAAGATCGGGGGATGCCGAGAACTGCCCGGCAGGGTAAGATTAAGAAGTTGCGGTGAGTAGTAATGATCTGGGGGCAGCCGTGCCATATTATCAAAAGGTTCAGCTTTTTAACATTTCCAACCGACATCAAAGGCAGGCAAATCCCAAATAGAAGACCTGATCCACAGATCCATCTATGCGCATCATCATTAGGGGGTAACAGTCATGAGAAACCTGCTCAAGCTCATACCGGTAGCTTTGCTGGCGCTGATCCTGCTTGCCGGCTGCTCCAAAACCGCACCGCAGCCACCGAACACCAATGTGACGCCACCACCCGTCAAGGTCGACTCAACGATCATGATCGGCGCCAGCAACGCTACCCTGCGGTTTCTGAACAGCAGCCTGGGTTGGGTTGCCGTCAACTTCGAGGCAGGGCAGACCCCCCATGGCATCATTATCCATACCAGCGACGGGGGGGCTACCTGGGTTAAGCTGAACGCACCCGGCCTGGCCGCGATCAGGGACTTGGCGTTCACCGATGCCACGCATGGCTGGGCGCTGACCGAAACTGACGCCGGCAGCAACAAGACGCTCATGGCGATCATGGCCACCGCTGATGGCGGGCAGACCTGGGCGCAGCAGTGGCAGCAGGAACTACCGCAACCTGGCCGGTATCGGGAGCAGTTTTTCAACGCCCAGGAAGGCTTCGTGCTTGCGGGAGGCTCTCTTCTAGCCACCGTCGACGGCGGCGCCACCTGGGTGCAGCGCGGGGCGGGGCAAGCCCTGGATAGCTTCAGCTTCAGCGATCATCTGACTGGGTGGGCCACTGGATCCAACTCGATCTGGCATACCGCTGACGGCGGCGCCACTTGGGCAAAGCAGTGGACCGTGCCGGATAAGATCAAGGGGGAATTCATCTACAGCGCAGGGGTGGTCTCCTTTGTCTCACCGACCAGCGGCTGGGCTCTCTTCGAGGGTGACGCCGCCATGCACAAGACCGCCAAGCTGGTGCTCTATACCGGTGATGGCGGCAGCAACTGGTCTGTCGCCAGCGCTTTCGTTGCCAGCATCCCAAACAATTTTCCAGACGCTCCCCATTACACCATGGCACGCTTCGTTCCATTGAGCGCCACAACCACCCTGTTCGCATCGTCACCCCCCACCGACTACCCGGTGTTGTATCGCACCGCCGATCACGGGGTAACTTGGGAGACGCTCAGTGACGGAATGAGCAACAGGCCGGGCCTGCCCAAGGGAACCTGGGGAGACCTCAACTTCACGAGCGACAGCGAGGGATGGGCCGCCGTGATCACTCAGGCCAATGATCAGGCAGGAAACCCCGACAACTCCGTGGCCCTGTTGCAGACCCAGGATGGGGGCAAGACCTGGACGTCCCGGTTCCCATAGCAGCCAGAAGATAGACCGGCCCGGCGCCGGGGCAGGTATTGAAAGCAAGCAGGCCTGAAACCGGGCGCCAGAGTGAAGGTCGACGAGGCTTTTTGGTCAACGTTCCCGCGACATACGCAAGCAACCGCAGACTTATTACAGCCTGCGGTTGCTTTTTTAAGCTTATTGGGGCGCTAATCTTACGGTTGTTGTTGTACCGGCAGCTGGAGATTGCCCTTCATCAGCTTGGCCAGCACAGCGTTCACCAGCGCCCCGGCACCCTCACCGCCGCCGTTGATCAGGATCTCCGGGGTGATCTTGATACTGCCGCCGGCGATCAGCTTCATCAACTCGATGCTCACCAGTCCCTCGGGCGTCACCGCTTGCTTGGTCAGTTCGTATGCCTGCGCCGTGTTCTTGCCGATCGCCAAAATCTTGTCAGCCTCTCCCTGACCTTCCAGCCTGATCCGCTCGGCCTCGCCCTGGGCAATAGCGATGGTCTTTTGCTTGATCTGTTCGGCAACCTGCACATCAATCTGGGCTGCCACCAGGGTGGCCTGTTTGTCGGCCTCGGCCTTGGTCTTTTCCATGGCGATACGCTTTTGTTCCGAATTCCTTTGTTCATCGAACATTGACTGTCGTTGCAGAGCGAGCACCTTGTTGGTTTGGGTCTCCATCAGTTCCGGTGGCAGAACGATATTGCTGATGAGCACCGATAATACCTCGACATGGTACTTGCTCAGTTCGTTGACGGCACGCTTCAGTGCCTGATCCTGCTGCTCGTGGCGATCCTGCAGGAATTGCATCGCTGAAGCCGTGGATGCCTGATTGCGGAATGATGAGTCGATCAGCGGGTGAATAACGTTGGTGATCAGGTTTTCTATGCTGCCAATACGGCTCACGAGATAGGGTGATTGATCGGGCAGCACCCTGATGACCACTTTCACCCCTACCTTCAGGGCGAAGCCATCCTTGCTGTTCACGTTCAGCGAGTCGAACTTGGTATCCGCAGCATCATCCCAATCAATGGTGGTATTGGTGGTATTAATGATGATCGGCCGGTATGCCAGCAGGTTCAAATAAAAATTTCCCGGCCCGAGCACTGTCCGTTGTATGCCCCGGTAACCTTCCGTAACTACATATTTTTCTGCACTAAAGTCGTCCGCTGTGTCGGCATCCACTTTAAGCTCCCCGGAAGAGACCGTTACTGTCGGTTGCTTACCGACGTTAGAGATGATCACTGCCACCTGACCCTGATTTACAGTTAACGCATCAGATGTTTGCACTGAAAACATCAGGGGGTTGATGTAAAATTTGCCGGGGGTGAGGACATCTAATTGTGGGCCGCGCTGCCCGCCGTTCATGAGAAATGCTGCGGCATTCTGGAACATATCGTGACCCTTAATTGTCTTGGCAATTAGCTCGTTTTCCGGCAGTTCTTCTCCATCATTGGCGGTGACAATGCCAACTTTTCCGGACGCAACATCGATAGCTGGAGTGATTTTCACATCGAACATCCGGAGATTTATTCTGTACCGGCCCGGTCTCAAGATATCCAGTTGTGGCCCCTTCTGTCCGCCCTGCTCGAGGAAAGCCTCTCCGTCCTGGAAGTTGTTATGTCCGGGCACTGATTTAGCGTAGAGTCTCCCCTGATCCAGCGGCTGGCCGGCTGCCGCGTTCACGATGCCAATCGAGCCCGCAGGGATCGTTATCGCATCCATAACTGTGATCTTGAAGAGATAGCCGTTGACTCTGTAGAGACCTGGCGGTAATGTTTCTGTCTGTATGCCTTTCTGCCCCCCGTTTTTCAAAAAAGCCTCGGCATCCTGAAAGTGATTATGACCAATTACGACCCTGCCGAATATTTCTCCTGGGTCAAGGGGCCTTCCGTCTATCGATTCGATGATCCCGACCTCGTTTTCCCCAATCGTTACCAGATTGTCTACCCGTACAATGAATAAGAACGGAAAAAACAAATGAAGACCCGGTCCCAATATTCTTGCCTGTATTCCGATCTGCCCGGGGAGTGCGACGACCCTATCCGAAGGAAGCCTCGCTCCGAAAAGTTTTCTTTCTACTATCCCCACTTGTTGGCCGCCGATAATGACAACCATCCGTGCACTTGCGAGCAGTAGTATGACAACAATTACAACCATTACGTAAAGCAGGATCGATATTCCCATTTGCGTCTCCTCCTTTTTAACTGGGATACCAATTGCTACTGGTTGTTATGAGTTTTGAAACAAAGGGGAAAGAAGGTCAAGAAGTGTTTAAAAGTGGGATTACTACCTAGTGAAAGTATACTAACAAACTCCTCCCTATGTCAAATAAGCCAAATAGCCGACACCCCGAACTGGCCGAGTGCAGCCTGGAGCAGCTATTTAAAACATGGCGGGAAGGTATAGACGTACGGTACTCCCCAGGCCGGGGGTGCTGTCCACCTCGATCCAGCCATTATGGGCCTGAATGATCCCATAAGCTACCGACAACCCTAGCCCGACACCCTTATCCGGCTCCTTGGTAGTGAAGAAGGGTTCAAAAATGTGGGGCAAATTCTCCTTGTCGATGCCAACGCCAGTGTCGGAGACCGAGAGGCAGACGTATCTGCCAGGTATTGCCCGCTGCTGTTCATCGCGGTCCGCGTATACGTTTGCCGTCTTGATGGTGATGGCGCCTCCCCCGGGCATGGCATCGCAGGCGTTTAACACCAGGTTGGTGATCGCCTGGTCAATGTTGGAGGTATCGGCTTTTACCAGCCACAGATCGGGGCTCGTTTGCAGTTCAATGGTGATCTGCTCTCCCTGCAGGCGAACCAGGATATTTTTCAGCTCTTCGGCATTGTTGTTCAGGTTAGTAGGGGTCTTGAAGAGGGGGTTCCTGCCCCCAAAGATCAGCAACTGACGGGTGAGGTTGGCGGAAATCCGGGCGCTATTTCGAATCCTCAACAGTAACCGCCGCAGGAGATCGTCTCTGGTAAGCCGGGACAGGTAGAGATCGACGCAGGCATAGATCACCATCAACTGGTTGTTCAATTGGTGGGCCACACCCCCTGCCAGTTGGCCTACCGCCTCCATTTTCTGGGCCTGGAACAGGTCTGCCCGAGCCTGCAGTGCACCTTCTGCCTCTCTCAGAGCAGTGAGCAGCACCTGTTCCGTTCGTTTGCGCTCGGAGATGTCGCCAACCAACGCTAACACCGCCGGCTGCCTCTCGTAGACAATGGTTCTGGTCTTCACCTCCGCCCACCGCTCCGGTCCCGCCTCGGAGATCAGTCTGATATCCAAAACCGACTCTAACACATCGCCACGGTAATGCGCCTCACATTGTTTCTGCACAACCTCTCGCCAATCCGGATGGATAACCTGCCAGAAGTCTGTCTGCCCGATCTCCTCCGCTGTATACCCGGTAAAGGCATGGGAGCAATGATTGATCAGTCGCACCCGGTCACCCTGAATAATAAAAACTGGCGTCGATTCCGCCAGCAGTTTGTAGTTAACCAGTTCTTTTCTGAGGTCGGCCTCACGCTTCTGGTGCACCAGAAGCTTTTTCTTCAGTATCTGGTTTTCGTTTGCCAGTTCCTCAAGCTGCTCCAACAATCGCTGTACTGTGCAATCAGCGCTATAACCGGAATCTTCGAGCACCTGTCCGGGTATCTTCCTGCGCTCATCTAAGCTGTGCAACAAGATGCTCGTTTGTGTAGAATAAGTTCTCATCCCGCGACCCCCTGATAGAAAAAATCGACTTTTACCATTTATGTGATTACTTGCTATTTATAATTCTCCATAACCATAAAATCTCCTGCAGGGCTTCCAGTATTCGGGTACAATTCCCATGATATTACTTTTATCGACTAAAATATTCCTGATTCATCAGGGCGCTACCCGAGGCAACAATTACCTCGCACTCTATTTCTGCCCTTTTCATATCCTATCTCGCTGAAAAGTTTTAGAAAAGGGGAGAAGAAACTTTATGCATCTGCTTACCATCATCCTTTTAGGCATCTCTTCAAACCTAGACACCCTTGGCGTGGGGTTGGCTTACGGAACTAGAAAATACCGTTTACTGTTTTTATCTAACTTTATTTGCGCCCTGATTCCCTGTATCGGCACTTATCTGATGATGATTTTAGGGGAAGCTGTCCGATATATAATTTCGGCCCCCCTGGCGAATCTTCTAGGGGCTGGCATTATAATGGCCGCAGGTGTCGTCCTGATCATCCAGTATTTTAGAAGACCGTACACGGCAAATAAAATTCCAACAGTGATGCCTGGCCAGACGACCGGGGAGGCCGCTGCCCAGCCCTCGCTCTTCACCAATATGAAAGACTTGGGCAGGATTCTCGAGGACCCCTTTAAGGCTGACTACGATTATTCAGGCAGCATCGAATTCAAGGAAGCAACGGTGCTGGCATTTGCCTTAACGCTCAACAATCTCTCCTGCGGCTTTGCAGCCGGTTTAATGGGTTTGAACATCTTCCTCACAGTGGGAGCGGCATTCATTATCAGTCTCCTCTTTTTTTATGCCGGTATTCAAATCGGCCTGTATTTCATTGCGCGGTGGATTGGAGAAAAAGGTGACCTTGCTGCTGGTATCATATTGATTCTGCTCGGTATTTATGAACTCCTTAGCTAATAACTCAAACAACATTCCGTTTTTTCGATCTTCTGCTCGCCTGGAGGCGAGCATTATTTTACTTGTTATATTAAGGTGATCCATATTAGATAACAGTAAGTGTTTATTGCTTATAAAACCGAAATTTCATATAATTATAGAGAGTTATCAACCTTTTACAGGGCAAACCTCACCAGCAAATCGTATCAGAGGGAGAAACGGAGGCAGAGTATGGCCAGACTGACCTTTTTAGGGGGAGCCGGTACGGTCACCGGTTCCTGTTTTCTACTGGAGACAGAGAAGCTGAAGCTGCTTGTGGACTGCGGCATGTTCCAGGGCAACCAGGAACTGCGCCTGCGCAACTACCGTAACCTGGAGATTCTGGCCCGGTCACTGGATTACGTCCTGTTGACCCACGCCCACATCGACCACTCCGGGTTGATCCCCCGCCTCAACAAACAGGGTTTCCAGGGTAAGGTGATGACCACCAACGCCACTGTCGAACTCTGCAAGATCATGCTCCCGGACAGCGGCCACATCCAGGAGATGGATGCGGAGTGGGAGAACCGTAAGGCGAAGCGGCGCGGCGAGAGAAACCTTGAGCCGCTCTACACCGCCCAGGATGCCCAAAACTGCCTGCATGCCTTTACGGGGGTGGCCTACGGGCAGTCAATAGTGCTCGACGACCAGGTACGGGTACGCTTTCTGGACGCGGGGCACATCCTCGGCTCTGCCATTATCGAGGTCTGGACTAGAGAGAACGGCCAGGAGGTCAAGACCGTCTTCAGCGGCGACCTGGGCAATAGAGGCACCCCCATCGTCAGAGACCCCTCCTTCGTTGAAGAGGCGGATTACCTGCTGCTGGAATCCACCTATGGAGACCGTTTTCACGAACCGGTGGCCAACGAGGCCCAGCGGCTCAAGGAGGTCATCCTGAACACTCTGAAACGCGGGGGCAACGTGATCATCCCTTCCTTCGCGGTCGGCCGGACCCAGGAGATCCTGTTCTTCCTCAGTGGCATGTTCAAACGGGGAGAGCTGCCGCCGGTCCCGGTCTACATCGACAGCCCGCTGGCCGTCTCCGCCACTGAGATCTTCGAACGCTGCCCAGAGTACTACGACAATGAAACCAAGGCCTGCTTCAGCGGCAACGACCCCTTCAACTTCCCCAACCTGACCTTCGTGCGGGACGTCAAGGAGTCCATGGCCCTCAACGACGGCGAGCGTAAGAGCAAGGTGATCATCTCGGCCAGCGGGATGTGTGACGCCGGCCGGATCAAGCACCACCTCAAGCACAATCTCTGGCGACCGGATTCGTCAGTGGTCTTCGTTGGCTTCCAGGCGGAGGGCACCCTCGGCCGGCGGATCCTGGACGGTGAGAAAAAGGTCCGGATCCTGGGCGAGCCGATTAATGTGGCAGCCAAGATCTACTCCCTGCAGGGTTTTTCCGCCCACGCCGACCAGAAGGGGTTGCTGGACTGGGTCTCACACCTGAAACAGAAGCCGCAGCGACTGTTCATAGTCCACGGTGAGGCCGCGTCCTCGTGCGCCTTGAGCAAACTGATCGAGCAACGCCTCGGTATCTCCATGGTGGTGCCACGGGTTGGTGAGCAGTACCAGCTCACCCTTCAGGGCCTGGAGTTGACCAAAGCACCCCTTCCCACCGTCTACCCTGCCGGTCTTGACGCCAGGCAGCGGCGGCTGCTGCTGGAGATCTTCCGGCTGGAGAAGAAACTGGCCGAGGTCGAGGAAGACTTGCTGCTGATGGAATATGGCGCCTCGGAGACCGAAAGCCTGGAGAAAATTGTTCCTGAACTCAACGAAAAGATCGATGCCCTGCTGCAGCTAGTTACGAAAAAAGGATAATTTCCCATGGCGTGCCGAATACGTTATAATATCTGCATTGACCCCATAGGAGATCACCATTAATAACAAACGACACCCGGGCAGTTGCCCGGGTGTCTACCGGTTGGGGTACGGAGCGGCGCCGTATATTCATGTTCAGCCGCAGGCTTGTCAACGTGAGGTATGTTGATGGAGGATCGGGCAGACACCCGCGATAAAACTCCCGGCAAACCCACCGCTGTTAAGGCGGTCTCAGCCCTCAGGCACCGCAACTACCAGCTCTTCTTCGGCGGGCAACTGATCTCCCTGATCGGCACCTGGATGCAGAACATTGCTCAGGGCTGGTTGATCCTGGTGCTGACGAACTCCCCGTTTCTGCTGGGTCTGATCACCGCTGTCCAGTTTCTCCCCCTGCTGCTGTTCTCCCTGGTGGCCGGAGAGGTGGCTGACCGGGTGCCAAAGCGTCCGCTGCTGATCTTGACCCAGACCAGCATGATGATTTTCGCTCTGATCCTCGGCCTGCTGACCATGTTCGGAGTTGTCCGCTACTGGCACGTGCTGATCCTGGCCGCCCTGCTCGGCATCAGCAACGCCTTCGATACGCCGATCCGCCAGGCGTTCATTATAGAGATGGTAGGGAAAGAGGACTTGATGAACGCCATCACCCTGAACTCCTCGATGTTCAACGGCGCCCGGGTCATTGGCCCTGCCCTGGCCGGGCTGGCCATGGGCCGGTTGGGCATCCCGGCCTGCTTCCTGCTCAACGCTGCCAGCTTCCTGGCCGTAATCGTCGGTCTGGCCCTGATGCGGCTCAAGAATCAGGTCTCAGCCCGGCCGGCCAATAACATGATGTGGGAAAATATAGTAGAAGGCTTAAAATACATTCGCCACACGCCGATCATTTTGAATTCAGTGTTATCAATGGCTCTGCTCAGCACCTTCGCCATGAACTTCACGGTCCTGGTACCGGTGCTGGCCAGAATTAATCTGCACCAGCAGGCGGAGGGTTACGGTTTCCTGGCCTCCTCCATGGGCATCGGCGCCCTGTTAGGAGCGTTGCTCCTGGCCTGGATCAGCGGCCGCAGCCCCAAACGCTGGCTGCTGTATGCCGGTGGGGCCGGCCTCTGCTTCTTTCAATTGTTTCTGGCGGTCACCCGGCAGTTCGCCCTATCCTTTCTGCTGCTGTTCCTCACCGGCGTTTGCATGCTTATCTTTACCGCCCTGACTAACACCACGGTCCAGCTCAACGTCAAGGACCAACTGCGCGGCCGGGTAATGGGCGTGTATACTATCGTCTTCCTTGGCGTGACCCCGATCGGCAGCCTGCTCAGCGGCAGCCTCGCCCACATTCTGGGGGCGCCGGCCACTATCGCCATCGGAGCAGCCGTCGGCCTGGTCTGCCTGATGGTGATGATCTTCCGCGAGCGCCATCAGGCGCTGCGCTCCGCCACCTGACTCCTCTTGTTACGAAGTTCGCTTCATCCGTTCAGGCAGAGGCTGGCCAACGCCTGCTCATTCTTGCCCGCTATCATCAATGCCGTATCCGTCCTCAGCGGTATCAACTCTGTGGAGCAGAGATCCAGCCCGGCAAGCTGGGATCGTACCCAGGACGCCGGGAACAGCCTGCCGTTGTAAGTGTTGATCAACATGTTGAGATCGAACAAGGCGGCCTTGACCGGGGAGTGTTCCGGCCAGAAATCGTGCACCAGCAACAGACCTCCGGGCTTGAGACAAGCGGCGCTTTTTGCCAACAATGGTGGCACTTCCTGCTCCGAATAGGCGTGCAGGACATTGGAGAGAATCACCAGGTCGAAACTATGATCAGAGACTGGCCAGGGTTCCAGGATATTGGCCGCACTGCAGGTTATCCGGTCAATGCAGCTCCTTGACTGCAGCAGTTCTCCGGCAAAGTCCAACACCTCGGGCAGGTCGATCAGGGTGGCCCGCAGTCCGGGATACTGTTCCAGAAAACCTGCTGCCATTGCCCCCGAGCCTGCGCCGACATCCAGAATCGCACCTGTATCCAAGACACCTTTGAAGACCGGTACAATCTCCCGCGCCTTAACCCCGGCCACATTGTCCATCGCCCGGATGTACCGGCGCACCCGCCTGGCGAGTTGCTCATGCGGCTCCTCTGCCGCTGGATAAAGCACCCTGCCGCCAGCTTGCAAGCACCCCAATAGGCTCTGCCAGCCTACCGCCAGGTACTTGCGCCACAGGATAGAATCCCCCTGGTAGCCATCACGTCCCTGAACCAGGTAAGTGGCAGACAGCTCTGAATTGGCGAACGCCGCTACGCCACCCCGGGATGATGGCGCTATACGCTCCAACAGCCCCAGGGCCCACAATACCTGGAGCCAGCGCTCGACACCCCCGGGGTCGAACGCCAAGGTGGCGGCGATGTCGCCGGCAGTCCTGCTGCCCGCAGCCAACAGGGTGAACAGGTCCGTCTCCACCGCAGCAAAGAGCGTCTCCGAGAGCCAATAGGCACAGGCCAGGTCCTCCAGGTACTGGGGGCCGGGCTGCCCGGCCTCGCCACCCGCATGCATCCTTGATATCAGGCTCATAACACGTGCAGTTCGCCAGTGTTTTTCGATACACCGGCACTGTCAAAAGTTGCCATATTCTTGATGATCCTGGTGGCCGCATCCACGATGTGCATCGCCAGCGCTCCTCCCGTCCCCTCGCCCAGACGCAGGTTCAGGTCCAACAACGGCTTCAGGCCGAGTTCGTCCAGCAGATACTGGTGGCCATACTCCACTGAGCGGTGTGCCGCAATCATATAGTCGACGGATTGGGGCGCCAGCTTGCCGGCTAACAGCGCCCCGGCAGTGGAGATGAACCCATCCACCACTACGGGTACCTTGTAGTAGGCGGCGCCTAAAATCACCCCGGCGATGCCCCCGATCTCGAAGCCGCCCACCTTCGCCAGCACGTCGACCGGGTCGGCGGGATCCGGCCTGTTCACCTGCAGCGCCTTTTCGATCACCCTGACCTTGTTTTCCAGCGCCTCGTCAGTAATGCCGGTACCCCTACCGGTAACCTTACTTGCCGGCAAACCGGAGATGGCGGCCAGAATGGCGCTGCTGGGGGTGGTGTTGCCGATCCCCATGTCCCCGGTGCCCACCAGTTCGGCCCCCTTATCGATAAGGTCGCCGACAATATTGATCCCGGCTTCCAGAGCCTGCACTGCCTGCTCCCTGGTCATGGCCGGACCCTTGGCCATGTTCTGGGTGCCAGGAGCCACCCTGGCAGAGACGATCTGGCCCTTGGCCACCATGTCGCTCAGATCGGCAGCCACGCCCATGTCCACCACCAGCACCCTGGCGCCGACTGCCTCGGCTAACACGTTGATCCCCGCCCCACCTGCCACGAAGTTGGCCACCATCTGGGGCGTCACCTCCTGGGGAAAGGCACTGACCCCCTCAGCCACCACGCCGTGGTCGCCGGCCATGGTAATGATCACCTTGTTGGCGACCGAGGGTTTCAAGGTCTGCTTGATCGCCGCCAACTGCTCCGCCAGCAACAGCAGGTCACCCAGGCTGCCGGGGGGGATTGCCAGGTTGACCAGGTAGTCTTTCGCCTTCTGGCGCCATGCCTGGCTCGCCGGCTCAATGCCGGCGATCACGTCTTGCAACTTCACATCCATCTGCATTGCCCCCTTTAAGATAACTTAACTAATATTGATCACGGAACTTCATTTGGGAACCTCGCCTTGACGTTTGTATAGCAGCTTGCAGAGCGGCCGCATCAGCACTCCAGCACCTGTTCAGGCACAGTTTCAGCGGTTGATGGCACCCCTTGGACTGTACGGGCAGGGACAACGGCATCAGCTTTGAGCACAATTACCGCAACGAGGTAGATGGCAGCACTAACTACCATACTAAGCCAGTAGCTGATATCGGCCCCACCCAGATAGACAGCCAAGGGGCCGGTATACAATACTGAACTCATGAATGGTATCGAGACCGCCACTCCGCAGATGAAGGCCAGGATGCCGGCCCAACCGTTGCGTCCATTTGAATTGCCAGGCGATGTACGGAAATAGAAGTAATCGCACAGTACCACCCCCAGCCAGGGAGCGATCCAGTATGAGAGCAGCAACAGAAAATTCTTGTAGGTATCGGCCAGTTCAAAGCCCCTGAAGGAGATGAGCAGCGCCCCCAGGACGCCGGTCAGCAGCACCGAGGCCCAGCGCCGGATCGGGATGCCCATCGCCAGGGCGGCCAGCCCGCTGCTGTAGATGGCCATGACGTTATTCGGCAGGATGCTGAGGATAACGGTGATCAGTGCCGGGACTGTGAAGATACCCATCAGGCGCACGAAGAAATCCATCGGGCCCACCTGCTGTCCAAGGGTGGCGGTTAGGGCGCCCAGGATCTCCAGCCAGACGCAGACTGACAGGCTGCCCAGGTAGGAAGTCAGCCAGATCCGCTTCTTTGATGTCCGCTCGGGAAAATACCGGGAGTAATCGGCCCCGACCGGGCAGTAGCTGATCTGGTAGGAGAAGGCCAGGGCGATACCGAGCACGAACAAACCGGCCTGCCAACCAGAGGCGGGGGCGGCAGTCGCCTGGCCGGCGATCATGGGCAGGCTGTGCACAGTGATCACCGTCATGCCCACAAACAGAATGCCCATCAGGATCGACATCCAGTGGGCGAAGGAATGGATGAAGTTATAACCGAACAGGGCGACCAGTAGCGTGACCGCCGTGATCAGCAGTAACGATACATGGTATCCAAGCGGCAACAGCTTCTGCATGGCCATCACTGCCAGGACAAGGTTGACGGCCAACCAGCCAAGGTTGTTCAACAAATTGATAAAAGCCAGCCCCACAATGCCAGCCTTGCCAAAAGAGCGCCTGCTGGCCGGGATCAACGGCTGGCTCAGGACGGGACCGACAGCCGAGGTCAATCCGACAAACGCCGCCCCCGTCAGGTTGCCAATGACGATCGCCAGAATTGCATACTTGAGAGACAGGCCTAGCTCCACTCCCAGGAAGCCGGTGAACCAGGTCACCACGTTGAGGCTGATGGCAAACCAGAAGGTAAACATCTGGCCGGGGTGACCGTGCCGCTCCTGCTCCGGGATCGGGTCGATCCCAAACGGTTCTACCTCCAAGACTTTTTCCCGATACGTCGCCGACATCTTGCAATCCTCCCATGATATTTTGTAGCAGAGGAGAGCGGGGGTAAAACAAAAGCCCACGCCTCAATTGAGCGTGGACTTTACCTTCATCCATGCTTCCGCCGTCTCTGCCCGGGACGGCATCTGGATTCTTCAGGCAGGTCTCCTGGCTAGGCTCATCGCGGCTGCCCCTTCCCCCGTTGCCGGAGTGGCACTGGCAGCAGCTCGCCCTCACAGTGGCGGGTCCGCCCGGGAATTGCACCCGGTTCCCTATTCTCCCCTACGGGCACCTGAAGAACTTTTATTATGCTTGCCTTACTAAAATATAATTAGGCGTTGCCGCCAGATCTCCTGCTTCTAAAAGTCCACCCCGCTAAAAAAATAGAGCCGAGACCTTAAAAAGCAAAAACCAGGGTATATAAAACCCCGGTTTTTGCGGAGGTGTATTTGGCCTCAGAAACAATTGCTCCCGACAATTGTTTCGATGGCTATTGTAGCGTGTAGCAGTTACGCTACAATCTTATTTTTCCCACGGGGTGACTAGCCATTTGAGGCAGCCATCTTTCTTGCCGCCAAAGATATCATACCCGCGCATGATATCGTTTAACGGGGCCTTGTGAGTGCACAAGAAATTGGTATTGATCTTTCCGGCCTGGATCAGCCTGATAGGTTTGTTTTTAGCCTGCAGTATAACCCCCGTCAATGACTAATTTTTGACCTGTCACAAAGGATGCTTCCTCTGACATTAAGAATACTGCAGGCTTAGCAATTTCAGCAGGAACTCCCATGCGACCACCAAATTTACCACGAGGAACGATTTCTTTATCTTTTACAGGGTCATTACTTAATGGGTGTAATGCTGCTAATTGAGAAAAGTCAAATGCGTCTGTTGCCAATGAATCTTTAGCTGCCAAATCATTTTTATCGGCAGCTACAGCTGCTTGGAATAATGGTGTCATAATATACCCTGGATTTACAGTATTTACACGTATACCATAATCTGCCAATTGCAGGGCTAATGCTTTTGATAAACCAACTACACCATGTTTACCCATTGTATATTGAATTAAATTGAAACGTTCAATTAAAACTTCACCTGTTTCTTGATTTACAACTTTAGGACGACCAGCAACACCATGAATACTAGAAACCAGCACGATTGAACCTTTTATTCCATGTTTGATCATTAAACGAGAACCATATAATGCTGTATAAAATACTCCATCTTCATTAATACTTTGAATAAATTTACGAGATTTTAAAACTGCTTCTGGGTCTTTATCGAAATCTTCTGCAGTTACCACACCAGCATTAGCCAGTATTGCATCTACAACTCCATAAACCTTTTCTGTAATTTCAAATAAATTTTCAACATCTTTAGGTTTAGATACATCAGTGCGAACAAAAACTGCGTGTCCTTCACCGTATTTATCATTTAATTCCTTAACAAAAGCTTCACCTAGTTTGTCATTAATGTCGGACACAACTACCCCTCTTGCTCCTTCAGCTAATGCTTCACGAACTGTTGCTGACCCGATAGAGTCAAAACCAGGAATTGCTGAAACTGAACCTGTCACTACTACTACTTTGCCATCTAATTTACCCATTATAGATTCCACCTTTCTAAAATTTTTTCTTTCGGGTATTTTTACTTACGATAGAGGAGTATTTCCTAATGGTTGGAGACTATGATCACCGTGAAATATACTCCCTGATACAGGCTTAAAATTTAAAACTCTTTTGTTCTTATGGCATCCTTCCTCTCCCGGCAATTTTTCTTTTTCAGGATTTACGCCCATAAATCTCCTGAAAAACCACCACCATACCCTAAGGGTTTTGTCCACGACCCTTAGGCTTATATGTTCACAGGAAACGCTCCTGATGAACACTAGGTTTATCCGATAGCTAACCGCCCCTAATACCCCGCTTCTGGAAAGCGGTAGAATAAAGGGCGCTAAGCTCCTGGATCGGCTCAACTAAGCACCAGATGGGGTTTTGACCCCACCTAATGCAAGTTTCGCCTTATCTAAAGCCACTCATCGGGTGTCCCTGGGATCGACCCTGTTGATAAATACATGTAAAAAAATAAACCAATACTTTATGAACGATAGCCCGGTTGCATGAGCCCATGCCGACGAGCCAGATTCATAAAACATTGGTTTATCTGGAGCTACCCTGAGGTGTCTCCCTGATCGACCTGCTCTATATTATTACCTATGCATTCAAGATGCTTGCTATGCCTATTCTGTCAAAGGGTGATCAAACACGATACAGTGCATCCAGAAGTTGTTTTCCGGTTCAATACAGAAGGAGTGGTGAATGGCCCTGGCTCGCACTCTTTCTTCAATAAAGGGAGTATTATCCTCTATATGTTGATTAACAACCTTAGTCCTTGATGCCCTAATGGTTTCTGCCCCATTAGGAGTCTGCACAATAAACTTTTCCGGCTCTGTCAGGTAGCCTTCCCCTCTGATAACCAGCATATCTTCGAATACGTTTATCTTTGTGTAATCTACACCTCGGCCCAGGATACGTTTAAAATATTTGGAAATATAAATTTTTAATTCATGCTGTAATTCTTTTATTTCTTTATCGTTTAATTTTGCAATTGCCATTTTTAGCCATACCTTTTTATTGTGTCATGCTTTTTTACCTAACACTCCTGATTCTATGTAGAAGTGGGGATCGCTCAAAAATTTACCCTGGAGTTACTTGCTGGCTGCTCTGGTTTTCATTTTCTTTTCATACTGTGCTTTTATCCATAGAATGACGGGTTCGGGTATGAGGGGCCTGATGAAATAGTTGTCCTTTTGCCCTGTATCGCCATTTTTAATATCCGCGGCGATTGCCAAGAAAGCCCTTTTATAATTCATATTCAGCAGGGGGGCTTTCACGGTTATTGCGGCAATCGGTCCGGCTCCCATGCATATAGCGAACCTCCAGTTGAGAGACAATCTCCTGCAAAAGTTTTTAATCACCCTGATAAGTTCACCCATGATTTCCGGCCGGGGGAAGCCACAATTTACGACAATATAAAGCCCGGCAGCTTTGTTATAGCCATTTTCTTTTGCATACAGGTAAAAATCTTCCAGCAGGCGCATCAGAGCCCCGGGAATGCCGTAGCTGAAAAGCGGGAACACCATTATGATCGCATCAGCTCGAGAGATGGTTTTCAGATTATCTTCCGGGTAGCTTTCTTTTACTTTTGCCCTGACGTTGATGATATCTTTATTAAATTCAGTATCAGCCAGCATGCCGTTGATGTAGTTCAGGAAAACCAGCGAGGAAGCTTCTTTTCCCCTAAGGCTTCCATTTATGAGGCAGATGTTTTTCATAGCTTCCCCCTAGAGGTATTTCTTGACTGCTTCACAGATTGCCTCGCTATCTTCGGAAGAGGTAGTCAGATAGACGTCCACCTGTTTATCAAAGCCGGGATGTACGATATCCATCTCGCCTCGGTGTTTACGGGTAAGGTCGATGAATGTGCTTTTCTCTTCATCATCGATATCGTCGCCGTATCCGACTATAACCTGCAGGTTATGGCTGCCGCAGCCACGGTCGATGGCGCATTTTATCGTCGAGCTGAAATGCCCGAATATAACGGGAGTCAGGAAAATTGTCATATCATATCGGTTAACATTATTCCTGATCTCGGCGATCCTGTCCCTGGTTACGCAAATTCCCACATGTTTAGTGAGGCAGAGCAGGCAGCCGAAGCAGGGCGTAACGTCATTCCTCCCCAACTCGACCACTTCAACCTTGTGTGCCTTTTCCTTCAGCATCATGAGGATCCGTTCTTTATAATCCTCCGAAAGCCCGGTTTTGGCGTCTTTATCGAGGATAAGAATTGCGTTCATGGGTAATAAGTTAGATGACAGGGAAAACAATTTTCTCTCCTTTATTTTTGCGCTCCACCCGCACAATTCCTCAGCATCTTGGGGGCGGGCTGGGCGGATAAGATAAAATACCGAGGCAAGATCATTCCGTATCTATCATATTAAAAAATCTTAGTGCGGAAGCCGGGTTATTAATAAAATAAACCAACACTTTATGAACGATAGCCCGGCTGCATAAAATAGTGCCTACGAACCAGATTCACAAAATATTGGTTTATCTCGAGCTACCCTGAGGTATCTCCCCGATCGACCTAATCTATATTATTTTTTCCGCTATCCGGGCATAGAAAACTAGTATATTACTCCCTCCAGAAATATTTTACAGCTTACTTAAGAAAAGTCAAGCTTATTGTAACGGTCCTGGAGTGTAATGCCTCTGATTATTATCACATATTAAGTTTCTATCATTCTATTTACATCATGCTTCATATCCAATATCAATTATCATATATTCAAACCGCCCATGGCAGCATACGACAAACGCATCTATTTGCAAAACAGCGAGATCGAAGAGAGGCTGGCATTCAGCCCTTGAAATGAAGATCATCGTTATTTCCGGAGATCCATGCTCTGCAGGATGCGGCAAAGCGGGCGGCAGCGTGCGGATTGGCGGCAAAGTGAAAGTGGAAGTAAGAGGCCAGCAGGTTGCCATCGGCGTAGCCGTCGCCTCCGGCGCGGCCATCGTTTTTTCGGAAGGTGAAGGCCCAGGGGAAAGGCTCTCTGACAGGTACAAAGGAGGAGTAGTGGAACTCGTGGCCGCGCAGTACGTCTCCTGCTTGGCAGAGAATGCTCGGCTCCTGGGCCTCGGCGGTGACGTAGCCCATGCCCACCAGCCGCTTGGCCATCCGGCAGGCGCCCGGTACCAGCCCGACCATCGGGTAGTCGCGGCCGTCCAGGTCATCGAGCGACTGGCAGAGGTACATGAAGCCCCCGCACTCGGCGTAGATCGGCATTCCGGCGCTGTGGGCGCGGCGCAGGCTCTCCTTCATCCCATCATTCCCGGACAATTGCCCCGCGAACAGCTCCGGAAACCCACCACCGATCAGCACCCCGGCGATCCCCGCGGGAAGCGCTTGATCCTGCAGCGGGCTGAAAGGCACCAGTTCCACGCCATGATCAGACAGCAGATCCAGCCCGTCCCGGTAGTAGAAGCTGAAAGCGGCGTCCCAGGCCAGGGCCACCCTGACCGGGCGAGTATCTGCCGCTTCCGGCGATACACCAGGCGCTGCCTTGGCGTGCTTCATGGTGGCCACCCGCTCCCGCCCGCGATATGGCCTGTAACGGGCCGGGACTGCGGCAACCGCCCCCATGATGGCATCCAGGTCCACCTGCCGGGCAACCGCGCCGGACAACTCCTGCAACACCGGATCGGCCCCCTGCTGCTCCATCACCGGTACCAGCCCCAGGTGCCTTTCCGCCAGGCGCGGCAGGCTGCCGTTCTGGATCGCTCCCAGCACCGGAATCCCCGCCTCACGGAAACTCGCCTGCAGCATCTTCAGATGCCGCTCGCCGGAATAGCGATTGAGGATCACCCCGGCCAGCCGCAGGCCGGGGTCGAAGCTGCGGCAGCCCAAGAACTCCACCACGGCGCTGCGGGCCTGGCTGCGCACATCCAGTACCAGCACCACCGGGCAGCCCAGCAGCTTGGCCACCTCGGCGCTGCTCGCCCGCTCACCCGCGCCGCGCAGGCCATCGAAAAGCCCCATCACACCCTCGATCACAGCAACATCGGCGCTGGCAACGGCTCTGCGAAAAAACTCCTGCACCTGGCCGTAGGAGAGCATCCAGGTATCCAGGTTGCGTGACCAGCGCCCGGTGACAGCAGTATGATAGCTGGGGTCGATGAAGTCCGGCCCCACCTTGAAGCCCTGCACCCGGCTGCCTCTCTGTACGAGTGCGCCCATGATGCCGGTGGCGATGCTGGTCTTGCCGGAACTGCTCCGGACAGCGGCGATCATCACCCGCGGCACCCGGCTGTTGTTGCCTCCAGTCATGACTGCGCCTCTCGGGGGCCTGGCAGCCCCAGCAGTTGATAGATCTGCTCCATATACAGGCTTGCCC
>JBEKKU010000018.1:0-26318 GCA_050010575.1 Thermacetogeniaceae bacterium
GTTGGTTATCCCTTTGGTCATGAAGATCTTGTCGACGGTAAACTGCGGCAACACGTCCAGTAGGCCACCGATGTGGTCCTCATGTGGATGGGTGGCCACCAGGTAGTCGATCCGCTTGACGCCACACCGCCTCAAATAGGCGACGACACTGGGCCCTGCCACCGTGGGGCCTCCGTCCACCAGCATCGTCTCACCGTCCGGAAGTTGCACCAGGATGGAGTCGCCCTGGCCGACATCGATAACGGAGACCCGCATCTCCCCGGAAGCCAGGGGCTGCAGTCCGGAGCCGGTACTGCCCGGCGAGGCTGGCTGCTGGGCGCTGGTCGCCGGGTTGCCGGGCTGAAAGGATCCGTTGCCCAGCGGCTGGGCACAGCCGGCCAGGGACAGCAGCAGTAAAAATGTCAGCAGCAGAGACGGCAGCAACCGGCCTGTTTTTTTACGTCCGGCCATGCCGGTGATGAGCGTAATAATCGGAAAACTCCTGGCGTTCATGTCGTCCTGATCCCTCTAATCCCTGAACAGATCGGCGGCCAACCCCCGTACCCGGTTTTCCCGGGCTGCAGTGGCCTCCCGGTCCACCGTCACCCGGATGAGGATGACGTCCCCCTCCCGGGCCCCCTTGGAGATGAGCCTCCGGGGAAGATTGAAGGTTTTGCTCCCATCCTCGATCACCGCCCAATCCCCCTCGAACCGGTCAATGATCAGCATCCACGCCACCCCTCCCGTTCCTGTTTTCACCGTGATCAACCACAGCGATGTCCCCTATTGTTAGATACTCTGTTAATGGTTCTCTCTCGTCCCGCCATCACCAGAGAGAGCCTACACCAGTATATAATCCCGAACCATATATTGCAAATAATTACCAGCTATGTTGATCCCCGTACAGAGATCCCTGCGCGACAGAGAACTCGAGATATCTGATCGCCAACTGCCCAACACGGCCTAGGAAACTGACAATGTTCAAGAGCACCAATCCGGCTCGCAAAGAGAACGACGTCATGATACAAAAGCCCGGCGCGCGCCGGGCTTTTTTTTAACCTTATTCCTACTTACCGCTCGCCGATCAGCATCTCGGAGATATGGTGGTCACTGCCGCCGGCATGGGGATCAGATAAGCGCTGGATGATGCTAAAGATTATAGACCATTCTGATCCCATTGTTTCTCAGCCAATTTTTACGCTGCCGGAAATCTGGCAAAATGGAAATCAGCAAGTCCCAAAATTGCTGGGAGTGGTTTTTATGCTCCAGGTGGCACATCTCATGCACCACGACATAATCCAGCACTTCCAGAGGCGCCATGATACACCTCCAGTTAAAAAGCAACGCATCTCTTCCGGTACAGCTTCCCCAGCGCTGTTTCTGCTCCTTGACCCTGATCGCCGACGGACACTTCAGGAACTGCTGCTGGTAGTATCGTACCCGCTCCCCGATTTTTTCTAAAGCCTGCTGGCGGTACCAGGCCTCTAGAGCCCCGCGTACGGCATTCGGGTCCGCTGCCGGGGTCTCTACCCAGACCCGCTCCCCGCGCAAGCTTGCCACCGGCTTCTTAAGCTGGGCATTCAGATAGATCGACAATGGGTAGTCACGCCCCAGGTACATGAATGATTCACCGCTTACAAACGACCGGTCAGGGGGAAGATGGAGATCGTCAAAGCAGGTGAGCTTCCCGGCAATCCAGGCGGCCTTGCTCCTGACCCGTTCTATCACCATTCTTCTGGATAGGCCTGACGGCGCCACCACCGATATAATGTTTGGCGGCTCGACGGTGATCTTCAGAGTTTTTCTACGGGAGTAGGTAACATCAAAATCGATAGTGCGGGCACCGTATTCAAAAGACTGCTGCACTTGGACCCACTTCCATCCCGTTGCGGCTTTTTCCCTACTTAATCTCTCTTCCCCAGTATCTAATAGATCTCCTGCAAAAGATCCTCTCGTCCTGTTGGGTTTCGGTGAACAGGCATGCATTCGATCATTGTTTGATCTATTATTATTAGATATAAGAAGAAAGGCGAGAGGCAACTACATGGAAATCTATGTCGGTCTGGTGATCTCCTTCTGCCTGCTTATCTTCAGCGTGTTGAACAATATATTTATCGGCTACATGCTGATCGCCTGCTGGCTTCTGTTCACCCTGATTGCCCTAAAAAGAGGCTACACCCTAAAAGATATAGGCAGGATGTCCTATGGCGGAGGCAGGCAGTCCTTCGTGGTTCTAAAGATATTGGTCCTGATCGGCGCCGTCATTGGCATCTGGATGGCCTCGGGCACCATTCCGGCCATAGTCTACTACTGCCTGCGATACATTATACCGGTGATGCCCCATATCTTTGCGCTGGCTGTATTTCTGATCTGCTGCCTGACGTCATTGATGATCGGCACCTCCTTCGGAACCGTGAGCATCGTGGGCATCCCCCTGATGATCATCGCCAGGAGCGGAGGGGTCAACCTGAACATTGTCGCCGGCGCTGTTATAGCTGGCGCCTACTTCGGGGACCGGTGCTCGCCGATGTCTTCCAGCGCGATCCTGGTGGCAAATCTGACCAAGACCAACCTGTTTACCAATATCAGAAACATGCTGTATTCCTCCGCCGTTCCTTTTTTGCTGTCACTGGCCTTCTATTACGCATTATCGGCAGTGCACCCGCTCAAGGCAATCAGCGGCAACCTGCCGGGTGAACTGCTCAAAACCTTTAACATTCAGGCTATTTTGCTGCTGCCGGCTATTCTCGTCCTGATCCTGTCATTATGCAAGGTCCGGATCGAGATCTCCATTCTGATCGGCATCCTATCGGCATCGGTCCTGGGCATGCTAATTCAGAACCATCAGCTAAAACAGGTGATCGATTACCTTATTTTTGGATTCTCCCTGCATGGCCCCAGCCCGCTACAGGGCATCATCTCCGGCGGCGGGATCGTATCCATGCTGAAGACATGCGTGGTAGTCTTCGTCTCCTGCTCGCTGGCCGGCATCTTTACGGGAATGAAAATGTTCGATAACTTACAGGCCGCTCTGCTGGGCATGCGGCTGACCGGGCACAAATTGTACGGGGCCACCTCGCTGGTGAGCATAGTCACTGCCGCCTTCGGCTGCAACCAGACGATCGCCGTGGTGATGACCAGGGAGATCATGCAGGACTGTTATGATCGTCTGGACAGCCATCAGTTGGCCCTGGACCTAGAAAACACAGGCATCATCATCTGCGCCCTCATTCCCTGGAATATCGCCGCCCTGGTGCCCACCACAACCATGGGAGTGAGCGCCGCCGGATATATCCCCTACGCCTTTTACCTGTACATACTGCCTGTAACCTATTTTATCTACACTAAATACTCTTCCCGGGCTGAGCACCGCCGGGTCGATCGTGGTTAATCTTTATAAGCAGAAGAGGCCGTCCAGATCTTTTTTAATCAGGAAGCCGCTGCCGGCAGGTTCTCCATGCTTAAAACAAGATCCTGCAGGCACCGGCCATGTTCTAGTGTATCCTGGGCCTGGGCGCCCATGGATCGCTGAAAATAAGCAACGGCGGAAAAGCGGGTGTGATTGCTTTTCAGCTTGTTCTTGTACATCATATCTTCCGCTTCCCGGATCACGCCCTCAATATTTTGATGGGAATCTTTTTTAGTGGCAACACCCAGGGAAACGCTGAGGGGGAACGGTTCCCCTGCATCTTCTGTGCAGGATTTTCTAATTCGATCACAGATTCTCCTGGCTACATCCTTGTCGGTTTTGGGCAGAAGAATGGCAAACTCATCCCCGCCCCAGCGACAGACTATGTCCTCGGAGCGGCATGACATCCGTATGATTCCGGCAATCTTGACGATCAGCTTGTCCCCCTGCTGGTGTCCGAGCGTATCGTTCACCAGCTTGAGGCCATCGATATCGCCGACAATAATGCTCAGGGGCATCTGCCTCTTGGTATCAAGCCGCTTCAACTCTTCCTCGAAGAAAGCCCGGTTGTAGAGCCCAGTCATGATATCATGGAAGCTCAGGTACTTGAGGCGCTCCTCAGACTGTTTGCGTTCGGTGATGTTGCGGATAGCTACAACAACCTGATTCTCGAGCAGCGGGAAGAATCGCGCCTCGAAATGTGCGGTCTCTTGCTCCATGGTCAGGGAATATTCGATCACGGTCAGCGACTGAGTTTGCAATACCCGCTCTATCGCCTGCTGGAATTGTTGGCTCAACTTTTCGGAAACATTCCGCGCCCGTTTGCCTAGCACTTCCTCCATGGTCAGATCCGAACCGGATGAGGTCGGCAGCAACTCTTGACAGGTACCGTCTGCGTTGATTTTGAAGAACAGATCCGGCATGGCCTGGAAGACTACCTGGAGATCCAGGACCGACTGGTGCGGCTTCTTTCCTATTGGCATGCGCTGAGTTCTTGCTGTCTGTTGCTGGCGTTTTATGCGATCCATGTTCGTATCCTCCAAAAGTGAAGAGCCCCGCTTAAAAAACATTCCGAGCAATGATCAACGCTTCGATCCAGCTTCGCTATCAGCCCATCATTATCTACGTATAATGCTGAGTACCATGGTTATTTCTCCTAGATTGTTCATTCCCCAGAAGAACCCGTTCCATCTATCCTGTATTGTTTTTATCGGTAACTTTTACTGAAGCATTAGGGCGCTGGCGTTATTTCCATTGCCAACTCAATTTTCGCAGCAACAAACAACTGACCGATCCTTGAGGCGACCGGGTGCTGTGTCGACGGGATGCAGGGCCCGGTGGAACTGCTGCAAGCGGCAAATAATATGGCCTCTGGGCCACTAGCAGGGCCGGGGATATAAGTTTTGCCTTACTCGCCCTGAGGAAATAAAATTTAGGCGCCCCGGTTTAATGCCTGCCGGAGCGCCAGATAATCTGAATCTCACTTCATGTGGTAAGATTCTCACTATATATGCAAACCAAATAATTAGACAAATTAGATATCCAGGTTCTTTACTTCCCGGGCATGGGCCTGGATGAACTCGCGGCGGGGCTCCACTTTCTCCCCCATACACACGGTGAAAATGCGCTCAGCCTCCGCGGCGTCCTCGAGGGTCACCTGGAGCATGGTGCGCTGGTCCGGGTTCATGGTGGTCATCCATAACTCCTCTGCGTCCATCTCGCCCAGGCCTTTAAAACGGTTGATGCTGAGGTGGTCGGTCTTCCATTTTTTCATCAGTTTGTCCAGCTCGTGGTCGTCGTAGACATATTGCTGAGTCTTGCCTTTCTGCACCTTGTACAGGGGCGGCTGGGCGATATAGACATAACCCGCCTCGATCAGCTGCCGCATGTAGCGGTAGAAGAAGGTCAGCAGCAGGGTGCGAATGTGGGAGCCGTCAACATCCGCATCGCTCATGATCACGATCATATGGTAGCGGGCCTTGTTCAGGTCGAACTCGTCCGAGATGCCGGCCCCAACGGCGGTGATAATGCTCCTGATCTCCTCATTGGCCAGCAGCTTGTCCAGGCGGGCCTTCTCGGCGTTGATGACCTTGCCCCGCAGCGGCAGGATCGCCTGGTACTTGGGGTTGCGCCCCTGCTTGGCGGAGCCCCCGGCAGAATTTCCCTCCACCAGATACAGCTCGCACTCCTCCGCCAGCTTGGAGGCACAATCCGCCAGCTTGCCGGGCAGGGTGAAGTGGTCCAGAGCGCTCTTGCGCCGGGTCAGTTCCCGGGCCTTGCGGGCGGCCTGCCGGGCCTGGGCGGCCTTGACCGTCTTCTCGGCCATTAGCCGGGCCGGCGCTGGATTCTCCTCGAAATAATTGGTCAGGAACTCGGTGACCAGGGAATCCACGATCCCCCGCACCTCGCTGTTGCCCAGCTTGGTCTTGGTCTGACCCTCGAACTGGGGCTCCTTCAGCTTGATGCTAAGGACGGCGGTCAACCCCTCCCGGGTATCCTCGCCGGTGATGTTCTCCTCGTTCTCTTTGATAAAGTTGACGCGCCGGGCGTAGTCGTTGAGCACCCTGGTCAGGGCGGTCTTGAACCCGGTCTCATGGGTGCCGCCCTCCTGGGTATGGATATTGTTGGCGAAGGAGAAGATGCTCTCTGTATAGCCGGTGTGGTACTGCAGCGACAGCTCGACTACCACATTCTCCTTGATCTCCGACAGATACAGAGGCGCCGCTGTCAACACATCCTTGTTATTGTTCAGGCTGCGGACAAAATCGGCAATACCGCCCTCGTGGTGGAAGACAGTCTCTTTGTCCGCCTCCTCGTCAATCAGGACGAAACGCAACCCCTTGTTTAGATAGGAGAGGTCGCGCACCCGGGAGGAGATAACCTCCATGCTGAACTCCCGGACCGGAAAGATCTGGCCGTCGGGCATGAAGGTGACGGTAGTGCCAGTCTTGTCGGTGTCGCCGATCGCCTTGAGATCGGTCTTGACGCGCCCGCGCTCATAGCGCTGCGCCCAGCGCTTGCCGTCCCGGCAGATCTCGATGTTTAGCCATCTGGCCAGGGCGTTCACCACCGACAGGCCGACTCCGTGCAGACCGCCGGAGATCTCGTAGCCCTCGCCCCCGAACTTGCCTCCGGCATGCAGCAGGGTCAGGGCGGCCTCCACCGCCGGGCGCCCGGTCTGGGGATGGATATCCACCGGAATACCCCGCCCATTGTCGCTCACGGTGACGCTGCCATCGCTGTGCAGCCGCATCTCGATGCTGTCACAGTAGCCGGCCAAGGCCTCGTCCACACTGTTGTCGATCAGCTCAAAAACCAGCTGGTGCAGGCCCCTCGGTCCCGTGGTGCCGATGTACATACCGGGGCGGCGCCTGACGGCGTCCATCCCCTCCAGCACCTCGATCTGGCTAGCATCGTATTTATTACCGTTTTTATGGTTGTGTTCCTCGGCCATCTGCATCCTCCAGGCTGATTATGCTTGGTCGACATCCCATCTGGTCAACTATTTATTGCTTATTATAGCATAAAATCGATACAAAACATGTGTTCCTTAAGCATCGCTTCTTAATGACAGGCGCGCCATATACATCCGGTTTCCGCCTATAGATAGTTCCGGCTGCCGGGGCAACCCCGGCTAGGATGCGTCTTCCTCCTGGAGCAAGGAGCGCTTTAACAGGGTGGCGGTGGAGATCGGTGAGAGATAGACGCGGTTGGCGGTAATGACGATGCTCTTTTCCCGTTCCCGCTTGCCGATATGGACAACCAGTTTCTCATCTGCCGCAAACCCCAGGAACTCCCGGGTGGTCTCCCTTTTGGTGGTCTCCATATCCATGATCGCCACCAGTTCTTCCAGGGCTACTACATTATCGCCGCCGATATGCAGGAACATATATTACTCCTCCTTGTCTTTGCCTGTAAACCGCTCATTATGATAATTTTAAACACTGAATGAATAGTTATAGATTTATCCAGATCCATCTAGCAGTATACTCTCAGATTTCTTATTATGCTGCCAATGAGCAGTTGCTACAGCCATTCCGAACCCTTTGCCTGAAACAGGGCAATCTCCGGTGTTAACTGCCCGGTGGCCGCATCTCCCTCTTCCAGGAAGGAGGTGGTGGTGGCGATCACCTGGCGGCTCCGCGACAGTTCCTGAAACACTTTTTCCCGGTGCACCGTGTCCAGTTCCGAAAACACATCGTCCAGCAACAATAAGGCATCCGAGGATTGTACACTGCTCAGCAGACGATTCTGGGCCATCTTCAGGGATAGGGCTATCAGGCGCTGTTCCCCCTGGGAGCAGTAGAACTGAGCCTCATGTCCCCGCAGAAAAAAGCGCAGGTCGTCGCGATGCGGCCCAGTGGTGGTCATATGCAGGCGTTCATCCAGGCTGCGCCTCCGCTCTAGAGCATCCTTAAACGCCCGGCGGTAGAAATCTTCATTTTCCTCTGTCGAGCCCGGCGGGATCGTCTGGGAGATGTAGACGCCATCCAATTCACCGTTGCGGCTCAGGGAGGCAAAGACTACCCGGCTCAGGTCCATCAGCGTCTTGAACACCGACAGCCTTCTGCTGATGACACGAGCACCCACAGCCACAAGCTGTTCGTCCCAGGACTGCATTTCCGCTCGCTGGAAGACCCCATGGCGAAGCAAGTTGTTTCGCTGAGTCAGAATACCACTATAATCGTGCAGATCAGCAGCATGCTGGGGTCTGGACTGGGTCACCACCAGATCCAGGAAGCGTCGGCGTAGGCCGGGCGCCCCCTGAATCAGCAATAAATCCGCTGGCGAGAAGATCACCACCGGCAGGCAGGCTGTGCAAGCCCCCGGCAGGCCGCGTTTACCATTGATTCTGGTAATCTTGTGCTTGGTCTCTAGTTGGTAAGCAATCTCCAGATCATATCTCAGTCCGTTCTGTAGCACACTGCCACGGATCACGAAAAAATCCGCCCCCCAGTGCACCAGGGCCTCATCTTGGGCTTGACGGTAAGGATAGCCGGCGCCCAGGTAGAAAATCCCCTCCAGCAAATTACTCTTACCTGCCCCATTAGGCCCTGATAATACAGTGAAGCCGTTCCCGGGCTGCCAGTCCAGAGACTCATAGTTGCGAAAGAAACGGAGATGCAGATTTTCCAGCATTAAACCTCGGCCTCGCCAGTATTATCTAACAACCTACGTACTGGAAGCACCAGGTGCAGGTAGGATTCTTCCCCCTCTTCGAGGTAGATCGCCGGTTCCCGTGGTCCATTCAGGCATAGTACCACATCTTCCTGTTCCATGACCTTCAAGGGGTCCAATAGGTAGCGTGTGGTGAAGGCTGCCTGTGTCTCCTCCCCCTCGGCGCATCCCAGTACGATCTCCTCATTAAGGGATCCCATCTGGGAAGATTGGGCGGATATAAAAAGCGTGCCTGCATCCACTTTCAGGTCTACTACTGATTGCTGGGATGGCAACTCGTTAAACAGGGCCGCCCGCTCCAAGGTGTCATTCAGTAACGCCTTATTTATTTTTATGCGTAGCCTGCACTCCTTGGGAATCACCCTTTCATAAGCTGGAAATTGAGCGTCCATCAACCTTGCAGTGAGAGTAAATTTTTTCGTCTGAAAGCTGATAATAGTCTGATCCCAAATAATTTCTAACTGTTGTTCATCCTCAAGTAATCTGATCACCTCTCCCAGAGGGCGCACCGGCACAAACAGAGTAATCTCTGAATTATTACACTCATAGGGCATTGTCAATAGGGCTAACCGGTAGGTATCTGTGGATACCATTTTCAAATACCCCGACTTAAATTCCATGTATACACCGGCGTAGTTCGGTCGTATTTCCTGAGGAGATGCTGCAAAGGTGATCTTTATCAGGCTATTCTTCCACCTGTTTCCGTCCATGATAATTCGATTCTGGGAGGGAGTCGCCGGTAGAGACGGAAAATCTGAAGGCGCCAAGGTATTGATATGAGCCGAGGCATTTCCATACAAAATCTCCACCTGCTGATTAATATCATCAAATTGCAGTGTTAGATCACCATCAGGAAGCCTGCGTACAATCTCCATCAAATAGCGGCCGGTGACCACAATACAGCCCTCATTCTCCACCTGTGCTGGAATGACTATGGTAAGGCTCAGTTCCAGGTCTGTGGCCTGAAGCACCAGGGTGTCATCCCTGGTAAAAATCATGAAGCCTCCTAAAATAGGTTGCACTGGACGGGTGGGAGTGATACGGCTCAGACTGGATAAAGCATTGTTTAGGACTGATTTAGAACAACGAACTTTCATTACAATACCTCCTTAAAAAACTGGGTCTAGCTATATATTTTTATTAATAATTTATAGGAGGACTAGTAATAGGGCCGGGTAAAATGTTAATGAAATCTTGTCTGTGATGAAACGATTCTTTACGAAGACCCTTACAAATGTGGATATCCATCAGGACAGGCTGTGGAATGGTTGTTAATTGTAGAAATATCAGGAAGATTGTAGAATTTTAATAATATCGTTGATCTGTGATTTTAAAATATTATTATTGGATATTTCTTCCTTAATCCGACCGCAGGCATGCATGACAGTAGTATGGTCGCGGCCGCCGAATTCATCACCGATCTTAGTCAGGGATGAGTCCGCAAGTTCCCTGGCCAGGTACATGGCAACCTGCCGGGGAAAGGCTACATCGTTGGTACGCCGGCGGGCTTTAAAATCATCCATCTTTAAATTGAAAGACTGGGCCACCGCCTTCTGCACCATCTGGATAGTGATATTGCGGGGATGGTCTGACGTCAGGATCTCTTTTAGGGCTTCCTGGGCAGTATCCAGATTAATCGGTTTCTGATTTAAAGAGTTATAGGCAACCACCCGGAGCAGCGCTCCCTCCAACTCCCGGATGTTGGATTTGACTTTGGAAGCGATAAATAAAAGTACGTCATCAGGAAAATTATAGGAATCAATTTTTGCCTTCTTGGAGAGAATAGCGACCCTGGTCTCCAGATCAGGAGGCTGGATATCTGCTATTAATCCCCATTCGAAGCGCGACCGCAAGCGCTCCTCCAGGGTAGAGATCTCCTTGGGAGGACGGTCGCTGGAGATAATAATCTGCTTATTGGCCTCGTAGAGAGCGTTGAAGGTATGAAAAAATTCTTCCTGAGTGCGCTCCTTGCCAGCCACAAACTGGATGTCATCGATTAGCAAGATGTCCACCAGGCGGTACTTATTACGGAATTCCACATTCTTATCTTCCCGGATGGCAATTACCAGGTCGTTGGTAAAGGTCTCCGAGGAAGCGTAAACCACCTTGCTATATTTGTTATTATGTAGTACAAAGTGACCGATAGCCTGCATCAGGTGAGTCTTGCCAAGACCCACCCCGCCGTAAATAAACAGGGGGTTGTAAGCCTTAGCCGGGGCCTCTGCTACCGCCAGGGAGGCGGCATGAGCGAAGCGGTTGCTATTACCGATCACGAAAGAGTCAAAAGTATACTTGGGATTGAGAAAAGGAATAGAATCAAGCTCCCGGGTAATGGAAAAATTCTCAGTGTCCAGAGAATTTACGAACCGCAGGGAGATGGCGTGTTTCAGCTTAGTTTCCAGGTGTGACCTGATCAGAGCGCTGAAGCGTGTCTCCATCCAATCCCGGGTAAAATCGTTAAGGGTGCCGATCACGAGAGTGCCGTCGTGATAGGCCAGGGGTCGGGCAACATTGACCCAAGTAGAGTAGTTATGCTCATCCAGTTCCTTTTTTAGGATGGAGAGTACTTCGGGCCAGATGTCAGAAAGTTTGTTTTTGATTGCCATCACACCTTTTGTTATCCACAAAAGTTATCATCATGTGTATAAGAATGTGATAATTTTTGTATGCGTAATATTAAATATAACAAACATTGAGCCTCTAAAGCAAGACTAGAATAAGAGCAGTCCAGAGAGGTAGGCGTGGCTTGACATAGCGTAACAGTCGTCTATAATGAAAAAAGAAGTCAGAGGAAAAATCAGGTTTAGTTTATAAAATGAGAAAGGTTGATCTTGAGTGAAACGCACCTACCAGCCAAAAAACAGAAAAATGAAGCGGGTGCACGGATTTATGAAGCGGATGCACACTAGAAGCGGGCAGAACGTGATCAGGAGACGCCGGGCCAGAGGGCGAAAGGTACTGAGCGCCTGAACAGGATGGATGCGTAGATGCTGAAACGCGCCCATCGCCTTGCAAGGTTTCAGGAGGCGTACCGGATTGGCCGGGCAGTACGCGGTCGCTACCTAGCGGTGCGCTTTATCAGAAAACCGCTCGGGAATATCAGGATCGGGTTTGCGGTGGCCAAGGTGGTCAGGGGTAAGGTCCAAAAAAACAGGCTTAAGCGCCGCTTGAGAAGCATCTGCCGCCGGCATTTAGACGAGCTCCAGAAAGAGTTGGATATTGTGGTAAATATCTTCAGTGCAGCGTCCGAAGCATCCTTCGAAGATCTGGAAAAGGATTTTGTCAGGGTGATCAAGCGGGCTGGGCTTACCGTGGATACCCTGCAGGAGTGAGCTTGATGACAAAAATGCTGATTGCCGGCATCAGGTGCTACCAGAAATTGTGGTCTTCATGGCACCCGCCGGTATGCAGGTTTTATCCTACGTGCTCACAGTATGCTATCCAAGCGCTGGAGCGTTACGGTTTTTGGCGCGGGCTGTGGAGGGCTTTATTGCGCTTACTCAAATGCCACCCCTTAAATCGAGGCGGATTCGACCCCGTGGCCTAACAGAACTCCTCTTGGGTTATTATCCCTCAAGATGGAAGAGATGTTTGATGGCATCTGGAATGGAGAATAATTTAGAGGGAGCAATCATGAGGAGGTGAAGACCCGCCCAGTAAAAATTTAGGGTGGGGCTATTTTGTGAGCATTTATTGGAGTGGTTTTGTAAGCGGGTTCAGCTATCTGCTACAGTATCTCTACCAGGTGAGCGCCTTGCTGGGGGTGCCCAGCTATGGCCTGGCGATCATCATGTTTACCATCCTGGTAAAGCTTGTGCTGTTCCCCCTGACTGTCAGCCAGATGCGCTCCATGCGGGTGATGCAGGAGCTGCAACCGAAGATCAAGGCAATCCAGGATAAGTACAAGGACAAATCGGAAAAGTCGCAGGAAGCGGTGATGAAGCTCTACAAAGAGGCTGGGGCCAACCCCTTTGCGGGCTGTCTACCCCTGCTGGTGCAGATGCCAATCCTGTTTGCGCTTTTCAGCGCCCTGCGCTCCTTTTTCGATCCTGTAAAACACCCTCTTTATGTGGATCTGACTCACGCAGGGTTTCTGTGGATTCCCAACCTGGGCTTCAGGGATCCCCACTTCATTTTACCGGTCCTAACAGCGATCGCCACTTTTGGGCAACAGTATTTTACCAGCATTACCACCTCTGGGAAGATGGATCCCAACCAAAAAACAATGTTATACACCATGCCACTCTTTATCGGTTATTTGGCCAACAGCTTTCCGGCAGGATTAGCCTTGTACTGGGTAGTTTTTAGCATGGCCGGAATAGTTGAACAAATAGTCATCAAACGCATGGTTGTTGTGGGAAGGGAGAAGGAACAAAAGGCATGAGTTGGGTTGAGGCCAGCGGCACCACAATAGAAGAAGCAAGACAAGAAGCTCTCGAGTTGCTAGGGGCCACCTCCGAAGAAGTGGAACTGGAGGTATTGGACTCAGGCTCCAAAGGGTTTCTAGGGATAATTGGCAACAAGATGGCCCGGGTGCGAGCACGGCTGAAGCCTGCTCCGGGCCAGGTGATCAATGAATTTTTAGCTCAGGTAGTCCAGGCCATTGGCCTGGAGGTGACCTTCCAGGTGAAGTCGGAAGAGGAGCGCTGGCGGGTAGAATTTTCAGGACGTGACGTACGTATCCTGATTGGCCGCCGAGGGGAGACCCTTAACTCACTGCAATTGATCACCAGCCTGGTGGTTAACAGGCGCCTGGAGGACAAGGTGCGTTTGATCATGGACGCAGAGGGCTACCGGGACCGCCGGGAGGAGACCCTGCAGCGGCTGGCCAAGCGGTTGACCGAGCAGGTGCGCCGGACCAGACAGGAAGTGGTGCTGGAGCCAATGACCCCAAATGAGCGACGAGTGATCCATGTGGCCCTCCAGGATGACCCCTGGGTAGAGACCAGCAGCACCGGCGATGAGCCCTACCGGAAGGTGATCATCAGTCTGAGGCGCAAGGGATAGCGGCACTAAAAGAAAGCGAAGAAAACTTCGGAAAGAAAGCGATCACAAAAAATTGGCGCAGGGGGACTTCGTTGGAGGGAGTCCCCCTTAAAATAATTAAATGAACCATAACTAACTACAGTTTGTAGTCAGACGGAGGCTGAGAGATGGCCATCATATCGGATGAGGATATCATCGCCGCACCGGGCACGCCTCTGGGATACGCCGCCATCGGCATCATCCGCCTCAGCGGCAGCGGGGCGGTGGAGCTGGCGGAGGGGCTATTTCAACCGCAACTTCAGGGCCTGAAACTGACCCGGGCCCCGGAACGGGTAATGAACCTCGGGCATATCTGTGGCGCCAGCGATGAACCCCTGGATGAGGTGCTAGTGGTGGTGATGAGAGGCCCCCACAGTTACACCCGGCAGGACGTGGTGGAGATCCACTGTCATGGTGGCCTGGTGGCGATGAGCCGGATCCTGGAACGCACGCTCCGGGCTGGAGCGAGGATGGCCGAGCCTGGTGAGTTTACGCGGCGGGCCTGGCTCAATGGCCGGCTTGATCTGGCCCAGGCGGAGGCGGTGATCGACCTAATCCGGGCTCGCAGCGGGGACGGCATGGACCAGGCCCTCAGGCAACTGGATGGTAGCCTGTCATCGTTGGTGAGGGAGTTGCGTGAGCAACTCAGGATGTTGATGGCGGAGGTAGAAGCCGACATCGATTTTCCCGAGGAGATGTCCGATCAGGACGGACATCTCCTCGGGCAGGCGTTGCCGGTGCTGCTGTCCAGCGTGGAGGAGCTGCTGCAGACCGCCAAATACGGACGGATCTACCGCGAGGGACTGGCGGTGGTGTTGTTGGGCAAGCCCAACACCGGCAAATCTACCTTGCTCAACAGCCTACTGGGGACCGAGCGGGCGCTGGTGACGGAGATCCCGGGCACCACCAGAGACCTGATCGAGGAGGCGGTCAGCATAAGGGGTATTCCCTTACGGCTGATTGATACTGCCGGCATCAGGGGCCAGGCCGGAGTTGTGGAATCCCTGGGGATCGACCGTGCAAAAACAGCAGTGGCCCAGGCGGACCTGGTGTTGGCCGTGTTTGATGCGGGTAAGCCTATAGAGCCGGAAGACCAGACTGTTCTGCAACTGATCGCTAAGCAGGACAGCTTGTTGTTGCTCAACAAGATCGATCTGAAGCAGCGGCTGCTGAGCAAGGAACAGTTGGCCATGCTGGCGCCAGGCCATTCGGTGCTGGAGATCTCAGCCAAGCTGGGCAAGGGAAAAAGTGAACTGGAACAGGCGGTGGTAGACTTGGTGGGGGGCGGGATTGCGGCGGCAGCGCCCGCGATGATCACCAGGGCGCGACACCAGAATGCCCTGCAGCGAGTGAGAAATGCCCTAAACGACGCTGAGGGGGGCCTGGAAGACGGCGCCACCATGGACTGCATAGCCGTCGACCTCTGGGAGGCCTGGGCGGCCCTGGGAGAGATCCTGGGGGATGCGGTGCCCGAAGAGATCATCGATACTATATTCAAAGAGTTCTGCATCGGAAAGTAGAGATCAGATAGGCGGACGAGGATAGTCTTCGATGCATTGGCAGGCTGCAACGGATAAATCAGCAGCGGTGAATAAGGCGGTGAAGCAGTATGGAAGAGTCGCTGCAGGAGTTGGTGACAGGAGCCCGAGAACTGGGCGTTGAGATCGACCACGAGCGACAACAACAGATGGCGGATTACGCCGACCTGCTGTTGGACTGGAACCAGCGGATCAATCTAGTGCGGGTGAGCAGCCGGGAGGAACTGCTGCGGGCTCACCTGTTGGACTCTCTCTGGTGCAGCGCTGCAGTAGATCTGAGAGGAGAGCTGCGCCTGCTGGACATCGGCAGCGGAGCCGGGTTTCCCGGCATCCCCCTACAGATCAGCTGGCCCGAAATGAGGGTCTACCTGCTGGAGTCGCAGCAGAAGCGCAGCCTGTTTCTGGCTGAGGCAGTGCGCTGCCTGGGTCTGGCAAATTGTACGGTGTTGACGGGACGAGCCGAGAACCTGGCCCGGGACCGGGCCTACCGGGAGGCTTTTGACTGCGCGGTGGCCCGAGCGGTAGCCTCTCTGGCGGTACTGGCGGAACTGGCCCTCCCGTTCGTGGCTCCGGGCGGACACTTCGTCGCCCTTAAGGGCAGTGCAGCCTGGGCGGAGATATCCGACGCCGAGTATGCCCTGCAGCAGTTAGGGGGTGCCGTGGAGCGGGTGATCCCCTATCGATTCCCCGGGGAGCAGGGCCGGAACGTGGTCTGCATCAAGAAGGTGGCGCCCACGCCGGAGCGTTATCCAAGAAGGACCGGCATCCCGGCTAAAAGACCATTGCTGGCGCGGAGGGATTTGCAGGAGAATGGTTAACGGCGTCGAAGATATGGATAAAAATGGATACGCAGGGGTGTTGACGGTGTGGAAGTTTGGCAGAGAAAGCGATGGCGCCCAGCAGATTATAGAGATACCGGTAAGTAGTATCAGACCGGGAAGATTCCAGCCTCGGTTTGCCATCAAGGAGGAGTCACTGGATGAACTGGTGGCCTCGATCCAACAGGTGGGCCTACTGCAGCCGGTTCTGGTGCGACCACAGGGATTGATCTACGAGCTGATCGCCGGTGAGCGGAGACTGCGGGCCTGTGTCCGGGCAGGCATTGAGCAGATCCCGGCAGTGGTGCGCAAACTGACTGACGCTGAGGCGGCGGAGGCCGCCCTGATTGAAAACCTGCAGCGCCGCAGCCTGCATTTTTTCGAGGAGGCGGAAGCTTACGCCAAGCTGATCAGGGAATATGATTTAACCCAGAACCAGGTAGCGCAACGGGTAGGTCTGGGACAGAGCACCGTTGCCAACAAGTTGCGCCTGCTGGGGTTGGAGGATGACGTACGCCAACGGATCTACGACAACGGGATGACCGAACGTCACGCCCGGGCGCTACTGGAAGTAAAGGAGCACCAATTGCGCCTACAAGCGCTGGATGACGCTTCTGGTCAGGAGATGAGTGTCAGCGAATGGGAACGGTTCCTACGGCGCGAAAAGGCGCGTATTATTTCCCGGGAAATAAATATGGGTCGGAAAAGGATGAAACCGCTAATCAGGGACCTGCGGCTGTTTTTGAACTCTCTGGAGCGCGGCGTGGAGACACTGCGGGCGGCCGGAATGGAAGTACAATTTCAGCAGCAGCGAGACGGGAACAGGCTGCGGGTAGAGATCGAGGTCGATGCCGATGCTGTCAATAGATAAGGTACGATTCTGGTGGGACGAGGCTGAGGGATGTTATGACCTGGAACTGCTTGACCCGGAGGCAACGGTGGCGGATTACGAGCGGGCGTCAGAACAAGCGCTAACGGCGCAGGATGTCCTCCGCAGGTACAGTGAGAGTTGCATTGGCTGCTGTATCTGCTGCGGAGGACGCCTCCCCCTGACGGTGGTGGATGTCTATCGGCTGAAAATGGGCGGCCTGGGAGCGGGCCTGCCATTGGATAGCTGGGTGGAGACCTATGGGTCGATAGAGCGCCAGAACGGAGGCGTGGACATCACCCTGAACCTGGATGGATACGAAACCTGTGCCCTCTGGGACCGCGGACGCGGATTGTGCTGCGTCTATGAGAGCCGACCGTTGATCTGCCGCACCTATATCTGTGCCCCCCTATCATGGAGGGCCATGGAGTTACGGGCACAGGTCGTCAATGCCGGGGAGGATGAACTGGTGAGCATGTTGGGGATCGGGAATAAGGATGAAAGACCAGGGAGGCTGCCACCTTTTGCCGGCGTATTGGATTATCGGGCGGTAATGCTGCTGGATGTCTGCTCCAGTAGGTTGTGGCATTACCTTACCGAACACTCCGGTGAATCTGGCAACTTCTCAAGAACTGATATCGAACAGAATAGGTGAACATATAAGTAAAAGCATATTAGCTGATGCTTGTCGGAAAATGGTAAAAAGTAAAATAAAATGGGGAAGAAGACATTTACTTCACTGCCAGTGGCAGGAGGATAAAACTTGTTGTGGAATAGATCAAAAAGCAAGCAGTAAATGTTCCACGTGGAACATTTACCCGAACAAGTGGGTACAAGGCAGGTACGGCAGGATATGCGGATTATAGCAATTGCTAACCAGAAGGGTGGCGTGGCCAAAACGACCACCGCTGTCAACCTGGGGGCATCCCTGGCGGTGGCGGGCAAGAAGGTGCTCCTGGTGGACATCGACCCACAGGGGAATGCCACCAGCGGACTGGGCATCGAACGGGCCAGGCTCGATAAATGTATTTATAACCTGCTTCTGGGAGAGGTTAGGGAAGAGGATGTCCTGATTGTCACCCAAGTGGCTGGTCTCGACCTGCTCCCGGCTACTATCAACCTGGCAGGAGCGGAGATCGAACTGGTTAACATGGAAAACCGCGAAAAACTGCTTCGCCTGGCGCTATTGTTACTGCGCCAGCGCTACGATTATATCCTGATCGACTGCCCGCCATCCCTCGGCCTGCTCACCTTGAATGCCCTGACAGCGGCGGATCGGGTGTTGATCCCCATGCAGTGCGAGTATTATGCCCTGGAGGGCCTGGGACAGTTGCTTCATACAATCAAACTGGTGCAGGAGCGCCTCAACCCCCAGTTGGAGTTGGAGGGAGTACTCCTGACCATGTTTGATGCCCGCACCAACCTGGCGATCCAGGTGGTGGACGAGGTCAAGAACTACTTCGGCAACAAGGTTTTTCACACCATCGTGCCGCGCAATGTACGTCTCAGTGAGGCCCCCAGCCATGGCAAGCCAGTCCTTTATTACGATGCCAGGTCGCGAGGGGCGCTGGTCTATCAGGAATTAGCGCAGGAAGTGATCGAACATGAAGAATAAGGGATTGGGTCGGGGCCTGCGGGCACTGATTCCCGAGGCTGAAACCCCTGTTGAGGGAAAGTACGTTGAGATTCCGGTAGGGCGGATCGAGCCTGCCCCCTTCCAGGCAAGACAGGAGTTTGACGAGGATGCCCTGGCTGAACTGACCGCATCTATTGCCGAGCATGGGGTGATGCAGCCGGTGGTGGTGCGTCCCCTGGCGGGGGAGCGGTACCAGTTGATCATCGGGGAGCGCCGCTGGCGCGCTAGCCAACGAGCTGGCCTGGAGAAGATTCCGGCGGTGGTCCGGGACGTGGACGACCTGACCTCCAGCGAGATGATGCTGGTAGAGAACCTACAGCGGGAGGACCTAAGCCCGCTGGAAGAGGCTAACGCATATAAACGGCTGGCCGAGGAGTTTCAGCTTACCCAGGAGGAGATCGCCCACCGGGTAGGCAAGAGCCGCTCATTCATCGCCAACTCGCTTCGGCTCCTGCAATTGTCCGGGGAGATTCTGGATCTTCTGAACCGGGGTCTGCTCAGCGCCGGCCACGCCAAAGTCCTGCTCGGGCTGGAGGGTCCGGCCAGACAGAACAGCCTCGCTCAGCAGATCGTAGCCCGGAGGCTGTCGGTCCGGGAGACCGAGAAGGCCGCCCAGCGCCTCCAGCAGGCAACAAATCCACGAACGCCCCTGGCTGCTGCGAAAAAGAACCGGGACGTGGAGTTCGACTCCCTGGAGGAGCGGCTGCGGCAGCTCTTGGGCACCAAGGTGAAGATCAGCACCGGCCGGCAGGGTGGTAGGATTGAGATCGACTATTACAGCAAGGACGAACTGAATCGTTTACTGGAGTGGTTCTTCAGTGATCTATCTCGATAATGCTGCCACCACTTGGCCAAAGCCACCCGGTGTGGAAAAGGCGATAGTAGAGACCCTGAGGGAAAAGGGCGCCAACCCCGGCCGGGGCAGCCATCAGCTCTCCCTGGCGGCAGGGCGCGTTGTCTACCACACCCGGGGGTTGTTGGCGGAACTGTTCAACGTTCATGACCCCTCGCGGATCGTCTTCACTCTCAACTGCACCGAGGCCCTAAATCTAGCCCTGAAAGGTTTTTTGAAACCCGGCGACCATGTAGTGACCAGCAGCATGGAGCATAATTCCATGATCAGGCCGCTGAAAGCCCTGAGTGCCTTTGGTGTGGAGTACACAGTAGTCCCCTGCAACCAGCGGGGCGAACTGGACCCTGCCGGCCTGGAGCAGGCTCTGCAAGCCAACACCAAGATGATCGCTCTGATTCACGCATCCAACGTTACCGGCACTCTGCTGCCGATCGCTGAGGCCGGGCTCCTCGCCCGCCAACATGGCCTGGCGTTGCTGGTGGACGCTGCCCAGACCGCGGGGATCTTCCCCCTCGATGTGGAGAAGTTGAATATCGACCTGCTGGCCTTCCCCGGGCACAAGGGCCTGTATGGCCCACCGGGTACCGGCGGCCTCTATGTCCGGGACGGGATCTCCCTGGTGCCTCTCCGTTACGGCGGCACTGGCAGCCAGTCCGAGTCCGAGGAGCAGCCCAATATCATGCCCGAGATGTTCGAGAGCGGGACTGTGAACACCATCGGCATCGCCGGGCTAGGGGCCGGGGTGGAGTTTCTGCTCGAAGAGGGGCTCGACCGTATCCGGGAGCATGAAGCTACGCTCTTGGAGCAACTACGTTTCGGGCTTGCGGCCATTCCCGGGCTGATTCTATACGGTCCGGGCCAACAACCCCAAGCCCCGGTCCTGTCTGTAAACATCCGGGGTAACGACTCCGGTGAAGTGGCTTTCTTGCTTGACCGCATTTATCAGATTGCCATACGGGCAGGCCTACATTGTGCCGCTCTCGCCCACCGCACCCTCGGTACCACCAAACAGGGGGTCGTGCGCTTCGGGCTCTCCTATTTCAATACTGCCGAAGAGATCGGGCAGGCCATCAAAGCCATGGAGGAACTCGGCCGCGACCTGGACTGAGGCAACTCCCTGCTCGTCCGGTAGTCCCTGAAGCGCTAAAGCAGCACTATGTTATCGGTCAGCCGTGCCGATCTGTTGTGGGCTGAGAACATGTAACCGTATCAAGGTGGGCTGATCAGGATTTTAGCAGGATTAGGGCGGCGCCGAGGGCGGCCTGGTAGATATCCTTGAGGCTCGTCCCGGTCTCCTCGGCCAACCTGGCGCAGGCCTCATACTCCGGAGCCAGGTTGAGGATCTCCCGCGAACCGTCCGGGCGCTGGGCATAGCCGATCTTGATCGGGATAGGCCCGTAGGGGGTGAACACCTCTTTGATCTCCCGGAACAGCTTGAGCCTCCCGGCCGGGTACCAGCGCAGGCCGAGGGCGGAGCTTTCCCGGAACAGGATGGTGGCCAGGGTGAGCAGTTTTTCCTGGGGAGAGAGCACGGTGATGAGGTTGCCGGGCCTCCCCTTTTTCATCACCGCCGGGGTGAAGAGCACGTCGATGGCCCCAGCCTGCTCCAGTTGAGTCCGGAGATAGGGCAGCAATTCCGGATTGAGATCGTCTATTTGCGTCTCCAACACCAGCACCAGGTCTTCGTCGAAGGATGCCCCTGGCGTAGCGGTGGCGGTTGCCGGTGCCGCTTCAGAAGCTGTTCCGGCCATCGCTACGGTCTCACCCAGCCAGGCCCTGAGTACATTGGGCTGTTGGGGCAGTTCGGTGTTCCCTGCCCCGTAACCGATCTGCTCCCAACGGGCAAGGGGCGGCGGTCCGAAGCTGTTGGCCAGGGATACCGCTAAGACAGCGCCGGTGGGAGTGACCAGTTCCGCTTCCAGTGGGACGCCATAGGTGGGAACGCCCTTGAGCAGTTGCAGGGTGGCGGGCGCCGGCAATGGCAGCAGCCCATGCATGGTCCTGATGCTGCCCCGGGCCAGGGGCAGCGGGGATACTTGCACTTGCTCCACCCCCAGGTAGGAGACAGCGGCAAAGGTTCCGGCCAGGTCGAGCAGGGTGTCCAGGCCGCCGATCTCGTGGAAGTGCACCTCCTCCGGGTCGGCGCCGTGCACCCTGGCCTCCGCCTCCGCCAGGCGCAGCAGGGCGTCGTCTACCTGCTCCCGCAGCATTGCTGGCAGGCTGCTGTGATGCAGGATCTCTCGCAGGCTGTGCACGCTCCGGCCAGCCGGTTGGTCGGCCACCGCCTTGCCCCGCAGATGAGTTGCTTGCAGGCCGCCCCTGAAGACGGTCTTTCTTTCCAATAAAATATCGACCTCCAGCTGGGCCACCACTTGCTCCAGAATCTCCAGGGGGACCCCCAGGTCGAGCAGGGTGGACAGGCACATGTCGCCGCTAATACCGGAAAAGCAGTCAAGGTAGAGTAGCCTCAAGGTTTACCTCCACGAGGATGCAGTCTCGAAACGCATCCAGATCCTGCCGGCTAGCGGTGCTGCTTCGCTCCCCCGGCGCTCCGGGTGATCAGGTGGGCGAGCACCGCTGCGCCGAAGCCGTTGTTAATGTTGACCACTCCGATGCCCGGGGCGCAGCTATTGAGCATGGTAAGCAGGGGCGCCAAACCCTGAAAGTTAGCCCCGTAGCCGGTACTGGTGGGAACAGCCACCACCGGCTTGTCGATCAGGCCAGCCACCACGCTGGGTAGCACCCCATCCATGCCGGCGATGGCGATCACCACCTGGGCATCTCTAAGCTCCGGCAGGTGCTCCAGCAAGCGGTGGATCCCGGCCACGCCCACGTCGTAGATCCGCAGCACCCGGTTCTCGAACAGCTCTGCAGTCAGGGCGGCCTCCTCGGCCACCGGGATATCCGCGGTGCCCCCGGTCACAACGGCAATCACTCCCCAGCTCGGCCTGACCTCAGTGGTGCTCAGAGAGAGCAACCGGGCCTCCTGTGAGTAGTGGGCGGTGGGAAACTGTTCCAGGATCAGCCGGGCAGTGCGGAGTGTCACCCGGGTAGCCAACACCCGCTGGCTGTGGGCGGCCAGTTCACGGAAAGCCGCAGCCGCCTGGGCCGGAGTTTTTCCGGCGCAAAAGACCACCTCCGGGATTCCGCTGCGCAACTGACGGTGGTGGTCGATCTTGGCGCTGCCAATGTCCCGGAAAGGTAAATACTTCAACTCCGACACTGCCTCGGCGACGCTTACCTCGCCCGCTTTAACCTGTTCCAGCAGCCTGACCAGCTGTTCACTGTCCAACCCTTTTCACCTGGCCTATAATTCAAGTTAACTATTTACAGCATTATCTTTGGCGTATACCTTTGCCGTATCATCTTCATCATGCCTGGGCACAGCCGGTAAGAGATCTGGCGATATTGCCCGACAGCAGCCGCGATCCCGGGATTCCCAGCAGTACCAGTTTACCTGCGGCTGCAAGAAACGTCAAGAAAGGATCAGGCTGGGGGCGGTACCAGCGAGAGGAATTTTCCTGGGCCAGGGCGAAAACTCTATATTCGGGGTTAAACGCCCCAGAGGGCGCTGTAGATCAGGAGTCAGGTTAAATCCGGCCATTCAGAGGGGATAATAAGAGTGACCATTGTTAATAACATGAAGGGTAGCAGAAAGCAGGCCGGGGGACACAGTAGCAGGGTGAGTGGCGACACCGAGATCTCCGTCGAAGCATCATACCCGGATGGTATGGTTCAGGATGAAGGAAACAGCTTACCTGATAAGGATAGCGTAACGAAAAACCGGTCCCAGAACGGGATCGGGGCGACCAGCAACGGGGTGGGTGGTGAGGTGGCCCTTCCGGTCAGCGGTAAACCAAGAGCCATCGCTGGAACGGTAGCTACCGAGCTGGATGGCAAGACCTGGCTACGTTACTCTATCAGTATCTGGGGCGACCTGGCCAAGAACCGCGAGGAACGGAGCTTAAGACACCCGGCTATGTTTCCATCCAGCCTGACGGACCGGCTGTTGGAGATCTTCTCTCCCCGTGATGGAGGCCTGGTGATGGACCCCTTCATGGGCAGCGGCAGCACTATCTGTTCGGCCTATCGGAGAGGACTGCCAGCGGTCGGCTTCGAACTCTCGCTGGAATACATCGCCCTGGCTCGGCAACGCTTGGCGGAGATCCCGGGGGCGCCCGGACCCCGCCCCCGGTTGATCCAGGAGAGCAGTGAGCGGTTGCTGGCATATTTGGCGCCGGACAGCGTCGGCCTTTGCGTTACCTCGCCTCCTTATTGGGACGTGCTCCGGCAGCGGCGCACCGCCGATGGCAAGCAGGTCCGTCATTACGGAGAGGACTGCCAGGACCTGGGACGTATTGGCAGCTATGAGGAGTTTCTGGCCGCCCTGCAGGAGGTATTTACCAGTGTCTACCAGGCACTGCGCCCGGGGGCATATTGTATTGTAGTGGTAATGGACGTCCGCAAGAAGAACCGCCTCTACCCGCTGCATCTGGACCTAGCCCAGCGCTTGTTTGTTCCAGGGTTCATTCTGGACGACATTATCATCTGGGACCGGCGCCAGGAATATAACCGCCTCAAGCCGCTGGGCTACCCTCATGTCTTTCGGGTTAATAAAGTGCATGAATATATCCTGATCTTTCAGAAAAGGTAAAAACCGGTCTGCAAAATTTACGATAACTCTTTTTGGTTTTCTACTGCCGTCCAACGGGAGAGATCCAGCTTTTGCAGGGAATCAGGATGTATTTAGCAGAAATTTACCTGAAAAAGAGGAAAAAGCCCAAAAGTGTAGAAACTTAGAAGAGGTGATGCTTGAAACCCAGCCGGCGGGATGGGTTTGCTATGGTTTATTAGATCTGCTGACAACTCGATATTTCAATTAGGTTGCCCCATTTGGGGGAGCAGTTGTACAAATAATTAATTAATCAAGGGTTGATTACGTGACAATGAACGGGATAGCGCTAACACCTCAGAATATACTGTTGCTGGCTTCTGCCTTGGTATTGGTGATCGGCCTTATTTTTCTGATCCTGAACATCCGCCTGTTCATCCTTGACAGGCGATTCCGGCGCCTGATGCGGGGAATTCAGGGCACCAACCTGGAAGAGTTGCTGCAGGAGACTATGAAGGCCTATCAGGGAATACTGGTACGCCTCGATCAACTTGAGACCGGCACCAACAGCCTGATCGCCACCCAGGCGGCCTCCCTTCAGGGAGTGGGTTTTGTGCGCTTCAATGCCTTCTCCGAACGCGGAGATATGAGTTTCGCCCTGACACTGCTCAGCCAGAAAGGAGACGGTGTTGTGTTTTGCTGTCTCTCCAGCCGCGATGACTGTCGCCTCTATGCCCGGCAAGTGGTTGGTGGCGTTTCTACCACTCCCTTGAGCAACGAGGAGAAAGAGGCAATCCAGAAGGCCCTCGCCACGATCCAGCAGCGGTAGGCGCGGTAGTACTAAGCGAGTAATTACTGCCGGAACATCCGGCTTGATTTAATGGGGAGGAGATTATGCTTCGAGTTTTTATTTTGCGGGGGAAACGTTTTCTGACCCGTCCCTTGACCCTGTTGCTGATACCGCCACGGGGAACACAGATCAAGAGTGTGAAACTCCCTCTCTGGCTGGCGGCGACCAGCGGATTAATAGCGTCTGCCCTGGTGCTGGTCACCATATTTGCTTGCGTCCGCACCGTGCAGATGCGGGCAGAAATTGTCGATCTGGGGCGGCTACGTCAGATTAACGCCAGCCAACAGGCGCAGTTGCAGTTCCTGGAGCAGCAGGCCCAGCAGGAACGCTCTGCCTATCAGGAGATCCAGAGCCTGGAGCAGAAGGTGCGGTCGATGGTAGGTCTCAGTAACCACAGCCAGGCTAGCCGGTCCGAGTCGGCTGGCGGCACCGCTCAGCAGCGGGCGATGCTGCTTGGCGGCATTTTTAAGACGAGCCCTTCGGCAACCGTTGTAGCTGCAGACCTGAGCGAAACCGCCCAGGATGCCGTCTCTGCCAAGCAGACTCTACAGCTGTTGCAGAATGATCTGAACGCTCATTTTCAGGCTTTGGCAGCCATGCCCGATCACTGGCCGGTGACCGGGCCGATAACCTCTCCCTTTGGTTATCGTTCCAACCCCTTCGGGGGATATAGTTCCGAGTTCCATACCGGCATTGATATTGCCGCTCCCTACGGCACCCCTGTCCAGGTTGCGGGCGCCGGTGTGGTGGTGTTCGTCGGCTACAAATCCGGCTACGGCACGGTGATCACCATCGATCACGGCAATGGCTACCAGTCCTCATACTGCCACCTCAGCGCCGTGCGCACTGCCACCGGCAAGCGAGTCAACAAGGGGGACGTGATCGGCGCTGTGGGTACCAACGGCCGCAGCACGGGGCCGCACCTGCACTTCGGGATGACGCTGCACGGTGTTCTGGTCAACCCGAGGCCGTTGCTGAAATAGCTTGCGCTTGTTCGGCAAAAGGATCTGGCGGCATAAAAAGTTCATGAGCAGGGAGTCTAAGCAGAAAGAGGGGTTTCGATATGGCATGGGGCAAGAAGGTCAGCTTGGGCTCAGATGAGAGGCTGGCTACTGTTTTGGGCAAAGAAACCGGCTTCGAGGGCACTCTGGTGACCACTGGCGGGATCCGCATCGACGGACAGTTCAAAGGGGTAGTGAAGGCCTCCGGAGATGTGATCATTGGCGAGAACGCCCGGGTCGAGGCAAAACTGTCAGGCCGCAACGTGCTGATCGCCGGCGAGGTGTACGGGCAGGTGGATGCCTCCGGCAAGCTGGAGCTTACCACGACGGGCAAACTTTTCGGAGACTTGCGGGCTCCCAAGATGTACGTGGAGGAGGGGGCTGTCTTCCATGGAGAGTGCAAGACCATTACGGAAGCAGCGCCGGCAGCCGGCCTGACGGAAGAGGCAGGGAGGGCGCCGGGTTCCGCCCCAAGCTGATATTATTACTGTACCAACCATGAAGGGTGGTATGCGGCGGTGTTCACAGACCGCAAGGACGCAGGCCGGCAG
>JBEKKU010000019.1:0-26164 GCA_050010575.1 Thermacetogeniaceae bacterium
ACGGGAGCGTGACGAGCCCCTTGCGTTTCCTGCACTGATATGGCCCGGTCACGGGGATGGCAATCATATTTATTATCTCGAGCAAACCCTATCAGGAAACTGGTTCGTGGCTTCTACGGGACAGGCCGCTAGAGAGCGATGCTATCCCCCCGGGTTGTGGTAGAATAGAGTCATTATCCGATCTCTAAAAACTTCGGAGGGATCTCGATTGCTAAGCGCACTTCGCAAACGCCGTATCTTTACTAAAGTAGTGTTATGGGTTCTAGTGGGGATGATCAGCATCGGATTACTGGCTTGGTACGGGGTGGGCAGTATTCCTCTAGCGCCTCAGAACCAGCAGCAGAGTACCCCGGCACCCTCTCAGCAACAGTAGGCGCGAGAGCAGCAGCTGGTAGATCAGCTTCACCAAACTAGAGGGTGGAGCAGCAGATAGAAGGACCGTTAAAGCCAGCAATCCCCTGGGATGCTGGCTTTAATGCGGGTGCACGCTTTTGTGGACACGGCGCGCCTGAAGTGAAGCTGGGGTACCCACCACGGGGTATCGACTTTCTACCCCTTGCCTCTAACATCTGATATCAGAGCCTGCCTTTTATTGGTTGACCGGAGAGCCTCTTGCTTCGAGTATAATTGGGGAGGAGAGAGGGGGAGCGGAGATGGAGCGCCTGTTAAGCTCCTGCTTTGTTGCTATGCTGGTCATAGCCCTGGCGTTAGCCCTGTGCTTGCGGAACCCGGTTCGACTGCGCGGCTCTGAGTTGTTCCGGAGTTACCAGTGCCTGATGATCAGCTTGGAAACATCCAGTTGGCCGTCGATCGAAGACCAGCATTTTATCGTCAAATATAAACGGGGCGATGAGGCCAGTGCCCAGATGGTACTTAAAGAGGCAGAACGGGTCTACCAACCGCTGAGCGCCTATTTTGGCTACATGCCCGACAAAAGCGTTCCTATACTAATCTATCCGGACCGTGTTTCTTTGAACCGGATCTTTGGTTGGGGCAGCGATGAGAGCGCCATGGGAGTTTACTGGGCCGGAGTAATCCGGGTGCTGTCACCCCGGGCCTGGATGGAGGACCCGCCGGTTAACCAGCAGCAGCAGATATTTCAGGCCCAGGGGCCGGTGGCCCACGAATACGTGCACTTGTTGGTGGATTATAAGACTGGCGGCAACTATCCTCGCTGGTTAACCGAAGGCCTTGCCCAGTATGGGGAAGAGATGGTTGCCAGGGGTGAGCCACCGGACCGTGAACGGATAGCGGTCACTGTTGCGACCATTAAGCAGTTGGATGGCCGTTTTGACGATCCGGTATGGCAGGATTACAGCTATGCGGTAGCCAAGGACCTGGTCTCTTCTCTGATCGAGAGGTATGGTCCCGAGCGTATTCGCAACCTGCTCGATGCCCTGGGGAGCGGCCAGCCGATGGACAAGGCCTTTGCGAAGACCTATGGTATTACTCTTGACGAATATATCAGGAGTTACAATGGATCCCAGTGTTGAATAATTATCCCACGGGATGATAACAACTATATTGAACTAGTGACAGGGATGTGCAAATGGGGCGGCCTACCGGACCTGGGCGAGCCCGACAGGGCTAAAAACGTCAACTCAGGTCGAAGATTTCAAAAGATGCCAGTTAATGAAGGAATAATCAATATTGCCGAGAATAGATCAGATACGGAAAGGGACTTTGCTGGATGCATCATTGGTTGGAGGATAGCCGTTAATGAAGCTGGTAATCCAAGGGGGCAACATGCTCCGGGGTCGTGTCAGGGTCAGCGGGGCAAAGAATGCCGCGCTGCTGTTGATTGCCGCCAGTGCCATCGTCAGGGGCGAGGTGATCCTGGATAATGTGCCGCGTATTGCCGATGTGGAGACCCAACTGGAGATCGTCCGGGCATTAGGCGGACATGCGGAGTGGCAGGAAGCTAACCGGGTACTGCTCAACTGGCCGGACCAGATTGAGGCGGCCGTTCCTTACCGGTTGGCCAAGAAACTGCGGGCTTCCAACCTTTTTCTGGGCGCTCTGGCAGCCAGGATTGGCCAAGCCCGGGTTCCGTTGCCCGGTGGCTGCGATATCGGTTCGCGTCCCATGGACCTCCATGTTAAGGGCCTGAACGCCCTAGGGTTTGACGTGGTACTGGAACACGGCTATATCGACGCTCGAGCCCGGGAACTCCGGGGCGGCCGGATCTATCTGGACTTTCCCAGCGTGGGCGCTACAGAGAATATTATGATGGCGGCCGCCGGTATCCCTGGAACCACGGTGGTGGAAAACGCGGCCAAGGAGCCGGAGATCGTGGACCTGGCCAGCTTTCTTAATGCTGCCGGAGCCACTATCAGGGGTGCGGGTACCGATCTGATTAAGATTGAGGGCCGGGAACCGGGTGCCCGCCGGGCACCCTCTGGGCGCGGGCCCGACACGCGGTTCAGTGTGATTCCGGACCGGATTGAAGCGGGCACATACATGATTGCCGCGGCAGCAATGGGCACCGAGGTGACCATTGAGAACGTGATCAGCCGGCACCTGCAGCCGGTGATCGCCAAGCTTCAGGATATGGGTCTGGATGTGGTGGTGGATGAGGACTCCCTGACTGTCAGGCGGAATGGTCCGCTGCGGGCCACGGACATCAAGACCTTTCCCTACCCTGGTTTTCCCACCGACCTGCAGTCGCCGATCATGGTCTTGCTCTGTTTGGCCGCCGGTACCGGTGTGATCAGCGAGAACGTCTTCGATAATCGCTTCCGGGTGGCTGACGAATTGAAGCGTATGGGGGCTCAAATCCGGGTCAAGGGGCATGCGGCCGTGGTCGAAGGGCCGGTACGGTTACTCGGGGCTCAGGTGAAAGCCACTGACCTCCGGGCGGGAGCCGCCCTGGTGGTAGCGGGTCTGGTTGCCGAGGGAGAGACAGAAATCTGCCAGGCAGAACTGATCGAACGGGGTTATGAAAAGGTGGTCGAGAAATTTAGCGCCCTTGGCGCCAGGCTCAAGTGCGTCGACTGAGGAGCAGCGAGAAACTTGGAACTGATTGAGGCTTTGGCCGTAAGCGTTTTGACAATATGGGCGTTGCTGCCAGATTTGTGGAACCGATGGCGGAGTAGTGATGTACTCCGTAAGGGGGAGGCGGGCAATAAGGTAGCCCTGACCTTTGACGATGGTCCCGACCCTGTCTTTACACCGCTTATTCTGGAAATCCTGGCCCAAAGGGGAGTTTCTGGAACCTTCTTTATGATAGCGGAGAATGCCCGCAAGTACCCTGATCTCGTCCGGCAGATCATCACCCGGGGGCACGAAGTGGGGAGCCATGGGATGCACCATTCCCCGTTCTGGTTCCTGTCCCCGCGCCGGTCGCGTCTGGAGATACAAGAGTCATTAACCACGTTAAGAGAGTTGTCAGGTAAGCCGGTGCGTTGCTTCCGGCCGCCTTGGGGCATGTCCAACCTGATCACCCACTACTGGATGCGTAAGACCGCCCAGAAGGTAGTGTTGTGGTCCCTGGATTCGTTGGATTGGTTCTTCATGACCCCGGCCCGTTTGATTATCCGCAAGGTTTCCCGGTGGGTTTGCCCTGGTTCCATCATTCTGTTCCATGATGGTTCGGGGGTGCAACGTAACGCTGCAGCCCTGACAGAGGCGCTGCCGCAGTTGCTGGAGGATCTACTGGCCAAAGGCCTGGTGCCTGTAACCGTAAGCCAGTTGATGGATGAGGAAGAAAGGATGAGGAAGTGGCATGACCGTTGGAAGCGTAGTGACGAGAGTATGGGGAATTGCCAGGCGCCAAGCGATTTACATCGTAGCGCTGATCAGCATGGTTTTATGGGGAGGCCTGCGCTTTCTGCCGCCGATCGTCCATGACCGCTATATTCTCTCCAGCTTGCTGAGCATGATCTGTGCCCAGGGGATGAAGCCGTTCACAGCCAGGACCGAATCTAACGCCATCCCCTGGTCGCAGATAACTCAGTGTGGAGGCATGCCTAGCTCCCACGCTGCAGTTGCCGCTGCCCTGGCCACTTCGCTGGGCCTGGACTATGGCTGGATCTCACCTTTGTTTCAGATTGCTGCCGTGCTCGGAGGAATTGTGATCTACGACGCGATCACCCTACGACGGGTAGTGGGCGAACATACCCGGGTGTTAAAAGAACGGTTGCAGGGAGTTGCCACCGATTCCTATCTTTGGGAGGATGGAGTCGGACATACACCCCTGGAGGCGTCCGTGGGTCTATTACTCGGGATCTTGTGCGCCGTGCTGGTGGTCCGGGTTTGAAACTGTAGACAGACAAGGTGGAGGAAGAGTATGATCAGTACCAAAGAGTTATTTTATTGCCTTCCAGATTTGTCTCTTTCTTTTGAGATCGTAGCCAATGTAGAGGACCTGGTCACCGACCCCGAGGACGACGACAAGATCCCATACTGGGCGGAGCTTTGGCCTGCCTCCCGTGGTCTGGCCCAGTACATCTGGGAGAGCGTTGATTTCAAGGGAGCCACGGTTTTGGAGCTGGGCGCCGGGTTGGGCCTGCCGGGCCTGGTGGCGGCCCGTAAGGGCGGCCGGGTGACTATCAGCGACTATCAGCCGGAGGCCCTGACCATAGCCAACCGCAACGCTCTGCACAATGGGATCGAGGGGGTGTCTTTCGAGCTGGCCGATTGGCGCGATTGGTCGCTCAAGGAGCAGTTTGACTGGATCATTGGTTCGGACGTGCTTTATAATCCCAAAAGCAATCCCTATGTTAGCCGGATCCTTGCTGGTAACCTGGCGCCATACGGACAAATGCTGTTTGCCCATCCTGGACGCAAGGTCACCTTCGATTTTCTCCGGGAATTGATGGCTTCCGGTCTCAGGGAGCACAGGAAGTTGATCCCGGTTACAGTGGAACATCCCCTGTTAACCGATTACAAGATCAACATTCATCACCTGTACCGCTGAGGCGGGGGGGGTCGGTGCGCATCAGCATCGTTGCTGTCGGGCGCGTCAAGGAACCCGGCTATATTATGGCTCAGGAAGAATACGTCAAGCGGCTGCAGCGATACACTCACCTGGAGATCATTGAGGTCGACAACGAGCCGGTACCGTCCGGTGACCGTGAACGCCAGGCGGTTAAGTTGAGGGAGGGGGAACGGCTGCAGCGGCGCTTGTCCGATAGTTGTCAGCAGGTGGCCCTGGACTTACAGGGCGCCCGGTTCACCTCTGAAGAGCTTGCCGCCTGGTTGGGCCAGCAGCAGCAGGTGCTCGCCGGGTGCCCACCTCAGGGGGCGCGGCAAGGCAAGGGAGAGATCTCTTTTATCATCGGGGGCACCCTGGGGCTATCACCCGCCATTCTGGACCAAGCCCACATGTGTCTGTCCCTTTCCACTTTCACCTTTCCCCACCAGTTGGCCCGGGTCATTCTCCTGGAACAGTTGTACCGTGCCTACCGCATTCTGCGCCAGGAGCCGTATCATTACTGACTATCTTGCCATTGCCCGGTCGGATGGCTTTGTGAGGCGCGCCGGATGCCTGTCAGCCCTTATGGGTTTGTATAAAAGGCATCAGACACTTGATCATAAAAAATCGTGATCACAATAAGCTGCTATTGGTGTTTAGCTAGAGTAAATAAATCAGCAAATCAGGGAATAAAGGAGCCAACCATGGGGGTTTTGGAGAAGATCAGAAGAGAGATCGCCCTGGCGCTGGTCGAAGCAGCGCAAGGGGCGCACCGGGCCGGTCGGCTTGCTTGCTATGAATTGCCTGAATTTGTGGTGGAGGTGCCCCATGACAAGGTTCATGGAGATTTCGCCAGCAACCTGGCCTTGCTCTTGGCCCAGGCGGAGAAGACAGCTCCCCGCAAGGTTGCCCAGGTGCTGCTGGAGTTCTTCCGGCAGCCTGACGAGTATATAAGCAGGACCGAGGTGGCCGGGCCGGGCTTTATCAATTTTTACCTGGATCCGGCTTGGCATTACGAAGTGCTCCCGGAGGTGGATGCCCAGGGCGAACATTACGGCTGCATCGATCTGGGAGGCGGCGAGTCCGTCCAGGTAGAATTCGTCAGCGCAAATCCCACCGGGTTGCTGCATATGGGCAACGCCCGGGGGGCGGCCCTGGGGGATACCCTGGCGAATGTCCTCGCCGCGGCTGGGTATAATGTACAGCGAGAGTTTTACATCAATGATGCCGGCAGCCAGATCGAGACCTTCGGCCGCTCCTTGGAGGCCCGTTACTTGCAATTGTTGGGCCAGGATGTTACATTTCCCGATGATGGCTACCCCGGTCAAGACCTGGCAGAAAGCATGCAGCATCTGATTGAGCAGGTCAAAGATAAATACTTGACTGTCGATCCCATGCTGCGCCGGGAGATGCTGGTAAAGTACGCCCTGAAGGAGAAGTTGTCCCAGATGGAAAGGGACCTGGTAGACTTCCGGGTGCACTATGATGTCTGGTTTTCAGAACAGACCCTGCATGAATCCGGTGAGATCGAGAATGTCTTGAAGGAGTTGCAGGCGAGCGACTACTTGTACGAGGAGGAGGGCGCCTTGTGGTTCCGCTCTACTCTGTTCGGCGATGAGAAGGACGAGGTGCTTGTTCGCAGCAATGGTATTCCCACCTATTTTGCCGGTGATATAGCCTATCACCGGAACAAGTTCCGGCGGGGGTTTGACCGAGTGATCAATATCTGGGGGGCAGATCACCACGGACATGTGGCCCGGCTGAAGGGTGCGATGCAGGCCCTGGGTTTCGATCCAGAACGCCTTCAGGTGATGATCATGCAATTGGTCAGGCTGCTCAAGGGGGGTGAACCGGTGCGGATGTCCAAACGCACCGGCGAGTACATCACTCTGCGGGATCTGATGGATGATGTGGGGGTCGACGTCGCCCGTTACTTCTTTGTGATGCGCAGTGCCGACAGCCACCTGGATTTCGATCTGGATCTTGCTAAAGAGCAGTCTAACGAAAATCCGGTTTATTACGTTCAATATGCTCATGCCCGGATCTGCAGCATCCTCAAGCAAGCAGGAGTAGTGCATGCCGCCAAGGATGTCGACTGCTCCCTGCTCAGCGACCCGGCGGAACTAGCCCTGATCCGGAAAATTGCCGAGCTTCCTGGCGAGATCGCCTACGCTGCCTCCCATTTGGAGCCGCACCGGCTGGCCTTCTACGCCAATGAACTGGCCACCCTGTTTCACGGATTTTATACCACCTGCCGCGTATTGAGCGACGAGCCGGCCTTGAGCCAGGCCCGGCTGGTGTTAATCAACGCTTGCAGGATCGCTCTGCGCAACACCCTGCATCTCGTGGGCGTATCAGCACCCGAGAGGATGTAGCTATCAACAGGCAGATGTGACTATACACGGACAAGAGAAGGGGGAGCTCTGGTTTGCCGGAGGTGGAAAGCCTTGATGAAAAGGAGAAAGTCCTCAGTTTTATCTATGATTTATTGAAACAGAACGGACAACAGATGCATTATTCAGTGCTCCTGGATGAGGTTGCCAAAAGATTCTACGAAGATCAGGAAGATCTGGTGGAAGCCAAAGCCCGGTTTTACACCTGGATCAACCTAGATGCCCGTTTTACCAGTGCTGGGCAGGGTTGTTGGGGCTTGCGGACGGCAGTGCCTCAAAAGGGATCGCGCCAGGTGCCGTTGCTGTCTCTGATGCATAAGACAGTGGAGTATGACGACAGCCCTACTCCCCGGGTACTTGCCCTGGATGAGGAGCTGCTGGCGGATAAAGACTTGCTCGAAGATGAGGAACCCGAGACCGAGGGCGAGGAACAGGATGATTTTGATGAAGAGCTAGAGCGGCCACTAAAGTAGTTTGCATGGTGTAGTTTGTATGGAGGTGTTTGCATGAAGGTGCAATGGTATGGCCAGGCCTGCTTTCTGTTTGAGGGCCAGGGAGTCCGACTGGTTACAGATCCTCCTGCCGGAGTAATGGGTTACCAGCTTCCAGAGGAGGAAGTTGACCTGGCAACCGTTAGTCACGACCACTCCGACCACAACAATGTCAATGCTCTACACGGCGCTCCGGCAGTGATCAATACACCTGGCGTTCATGAGGTTAAGGGTCTTAGGGTGGAGAGTTATTCCGCCTTCCATGACAACATGGGTGGGGCTCAGCGGGGGCCCAACTTGCTCTTTGTCTGGGAGATGGACGGTGTGCGAGTCTGCCACCTGGGTGACCTGGGGCATTTGTTGGACGCTAAGAGTCTGCAGGATCTGGGGCGGATCGACTTGCTGCTGGCGCCAGTGGGCGGCGTGTTTACCATCGACGCAGACAGGGCCAAGCAGGTAGTAGACCAGATCGGCCCCCGCATAGTCATTCCCATGCATTACAAGACCCCGGTGCTGCAGCTGCCGCTAGCCACGGTCGATCCATTTCTCCGCTTGTTCCAGTCCGGTCAGGTGCGCCAGGAGCAATGTTTAGCGGTGGAAGGGGCGACTCTGCCGCCATCTCAAGAAGTGGTAGTGTTAGCATACCGGGTGCCCGCAGCCTGAAGCGAAAGCTTCAGAGCTTGCCATTCCCTGGGCAATCAGGCGTTTTTCCAATCTAGTTTGACAGGATAGACTTATGAAGATTTATGCTCAGGTTGACAACCACTTATGGCTGCCATTAAAATTAACATTTGTGTAAACAGAGCAACATGAAAGAGGGGAGAGGGCTTGACCAAGTATATCTTTGTCACGGGCGGGGTAGTCTCCTCGCTGGGGAAAGGAATCGCCGCAGCCTCTCTGGGGCGACTGCTCAAGAGCAGGGGCTGTAAGGTCTCCATGCAGAAGTTCGATCCGTACATCAATGTTGACCCGGGGACCATGAGCCCCTATCAGCATGGGGAGGTCTTCGTCACCGATGACGGAGCCGAAACTGACCTAGACCTAGGGCACTACGAACGGTTTATCGATAAAAACCTGACACGTACCAGCAATGTCACCGCAGGCCTCGTTTACTGGTCAGTAATCAAAAAAGAGCGCCGCGGTGATTTTTTAGGTGGCACGGTGCAAGTCATCCCCCACATCACCAACGAGATCAAGGAGTTGATCCAGCGAATCGCTTTAGAGGAGAAGCCGGACGTGGTGATCACCGAGATCGGGGGCACTGTGGGCGATATCGAGTCCCTCCCCTTCCTGGAGGCGATCCGCCAGTTTAAAAGCGAAATCGGCCGGGAGAACGTGCTCTATATCCACGTCACTATTGTCCCTTACCTGCGTGCTGCCGGCGAACTGAAGACCAAGCCGACCCAGCATAGCGTGAAGGAACTGCGCAGTATCGGAATCCAGCCGGATATCATCATCTGCCGCACGGAGCGCCCTCTTTCCAAGGACCTCAAGGATAAGATCGCTCTCTTCTGCGATATTGAAAAAAATGCCGTGATCGAGTGCGTTGATGCGGACTCTATCTACGAGGTGCCGCTGATGCTGGAAGCCCAGGGTTATGCCGATATTGCGGTACAACGTCTGGGTCTAACCTGTGGCCGGCCGGAACTCAAGGAGTGGGAAGAGATGGTAGCTATTTGCCACCACCCCAAACAGCAGGTCCGGGTGGCAGTGGTCGGCAAATACATCGAGCTCCGGGATGCCTACAAGAGTATCAACGAAGCCCTGTACCACGGCGGCATCGCTCATCAGGCAGCGGTGAAGATCGACTGGGTGGATGCCGAAGTGTTGGAGGAGGGTGACGCCAGCGCCATCCTGGGCCAGGTGAATGGTATTCTGGTGCCGGGTGGCTTCGGCTACCGGGGTATCGATGGCAAGGTCAAGGCGATCAACTACGCCCGGGAGCACCAGGTGCCCTTCTTCGGGATCTGCCTGGGCATGCAGTGTGCCGTGATCGAGTTTGCCCGCACCGTCTGTGGCCTGACCGGCGCCAACAGTACCGAATTCGACCCGGAAACACCCTACCCGGTGATCGACCTGCTCCCGGAGCAGCGGGGAATACAGGACCTTGGTGGAACCATGCGTCTGGGTCTCTATCCCTGTATACTGCAACCGGGCTCCCAGGCCAGCCGGGCGTATGAGGCGGAAACAGTGGATGAGCGCCACCGCCACCGCTACGAGTTCAACAATATTTTCCGCCAGCAGGTGCTGGACCAGGGGTTGCAGATCACCGGAACCTCTCCTGATGGTAGATTGGTAGAGATCGTGGAACTGCCGGAACATCCCTGGTTTCTGGCCTGCCAGTTCCACCCGGAGTTTAAATCCCGCCCCAACCGGCCGCATCCACTGTTCAAGGCCTTTGTAGGGGCAGCCCTGAAGAATGCTGCCGGCTGTGCTGTTGCCTCTGAAAAAATTGGGTAAAATAGCTGTTGTCAATGACAGCCGTTGCTCAGGAGACAACAGGCCGCCGGCGCTGGAGCCGGGGATTGACAGCGCCGGCTAGGAGGTAGTTAGTTGTACCGGGCTCAACTGATCCAGTCACAGGACAAGAACTTATTCAATGATTTTATCAACTCCTCACCCAAGCCCCATTTTCTGCAATCGTATGAATGGGGTGAGCTAAAGAGCAGCACCGGATGGGAACCGTTACGGCTACTGGTTTGGCGTGACGATCGGCCGGTAGCTGCCATCTCCCTGCTCAAGCGACCCCTACCGCTATACCGTCATCTGCGCCGCTCCATCATTTATGCCCCCCGGGGCCCCATTATCAGTGAGAACTGCGACCAGCCCGGAGAGGCTTTTTTCTGGGATGCAGTAAAGAGCCTGGCACGCCGGCAGGGCGCTATTTTTATCAAGATCGACCCGGACATCCCCACCGATCCGGTCGCTGCTGCCGAATGCTACCGGCAACGGCTGGCTGACACGGGTTTCAGACCCAGCGGCAGCCAGTCCGGGTTTGGCGGTGTGCAACCTCGCTACGTCTTCCGTCTAAACATCACCCCCACTGAACAGGAGTTACTGGCAGCCATGGAGAGCAAAACCAGGTACAATATTCACCTGGCTGAGCGCAAGGGTGTCAGCGTGCGCCTAGCCCAAAACACCACGGACCTCAAGACCTTTTACGACATTTTAACAGAGACTGCCACCCGTGACCAGTTCCTCGTCCGCAGCTTCAGTTACTTCGAGAGGATGTGGGACCTGTTCGTGACCCGGGGCGCTGCCCGCATCTTTTTGGCAGACCACCAGGGACAGGCAATCGCCGGCACTCTGGCTTTTCACTGCGGGGATAGGGTCTGGTATCTGTACGGGGCCTCCTCGAACCGGCTCCGGAACGTGATGCCAAACCACCTGTTGCAGTGGACCATGATCCGCTGGGCAAAAGAACTGGGATGCCGGTTGTACGACTTCCGGGGGGTGCCTGGCAGTGCTGATCAGGACGACCATCTGTCCGGGCTGTACAGGTTCAAGAAGGGTTTTGCTGCTACTTTCACCGAGTTCATCGGGGAGTATGACCTGGTCTTGTCGCCCAGCTGGTATTTTCTCTGGACACGGGTGCTGCCAGCTTATCAGCAGGTGACGCGAAGCCTGATGCGCCGCAGCAACACCCCCAAATCCGATGAATCCATGTAACAGAATCCTAAATGACTTATGAGAGGATAATCACATGGATAACGAACAGGCGGGCCAGGCCCGCTGGGTTGAGATCGATCTGGACGCCATCGCTGGGAACGTAGCCGCTGTCAAGAGGCTGCTGGATCCCGGCGTCAAACTGCTGGCGGTGGTGAAGGCGGATGGTTACGGTCATGGCCTGGTTCCGGTAGCCCGGATAGCAATAATGCGGGGGGCAGACATGCTTGGTGTTACCCATCCCGAGGACGGGGTGAGGCTACGTCAGGCTGGGATCGCCGCTCCGGTGCTGGTCTTCCGGCCGCTGCTGCCCGGAGAGGAAGAGGCCATAGTCGAGTGGGACCTGACTCCGTCTGTCAGTTCCCTGGCTCAGGCCCAGCGCCTGTCTGCTGCCGCCGCTCAAAGCGGTCGGCAGATGCCCGTGCACCTGGAGATCGAGACCGGCATGGGACGCACCGGGTTCACCCCCGAGACCCTGCTGTCAGTGCTGGACAAGCTCCTGAACCTGCCCGGGATACTGCTGGACGGGATCTACACCCACTTTGCCGCAGCCGCCGGCGATACGAGCTTCACCAGGCGCCAGTATCGGCTCTTCGATCACCTGGAGCAGGAGATCCAGAGGCGCGGTGTCCACATTCCCTTGCGCCACGTGTGCAACAGCGCCGCTACCCTGCTCTACCCGGAGCTGCATTTGGAGATGGTACGGGTGGGCAATCTGCTCTATGGCCAGTTGCCGGCAGGGATCAGGGATGGCTCACTGCCTGACGGGCTGCAGTTGAAGGACCCTTGGTCCTTCTGGACCCGGGTGGTACACCTAAAGCCGGTGCAGCGGGGGGGTACAGTGGGCTACGGCCGGACTCGCCGGCTTCGCAGGGACACGGTGCTAGCAGTGCTGCCGGTGGGCTATAGTGAGGGCTTCGGCCTGGACGTGGCACCGCACCCGGCGGGTTGGATCGACCTGCTCAAGGTGTTGGTAAAGACTGCCGGGTCTTTCTTAGGTCTGCCGCTAGGAATTCAACACGTCAGCATTAATGGCCGGACTGCGCCCGTCCTGGGGCGAATCAGCATGGAATTAAGCTGTGTGGACGTGGGCAAGATACCAGGAGTAGGGGTGGGGACCCCGGTCCGGTTGCCGGGGCGCCGCACCACTATAAGAGCCTCGGTACCGCGTGTCTATATCACTAGCGATGCAGCGGAGGACACTATTGACCCCAACCGGAACTGCCTATCTGAAGCAAGCCCGGAGTAAACTTCTGCATGCAATGCACAGAACCACGCGGCACCTGATGCGGCCGAATAAGATGGGGTTGTAAAAAAGCGGCGTTGCTGAGGGGATCGGGGACAGCAGGGAGAGTTTTCGCGCAATTAAAAAAATAGTAAAGGATTTTGCTTGAATATGGAGAAGTAATGATGCAGTACTCGTCGAGGAGGTTCCGTGAAGTGCTCGTTACGACAACAACCGCGCTGGCACTGCGTTGCCCCGAATGCGGCAAAATAAAATACCACTCGTTATCTCTTTTTTCTTTTTCAGCTCAAAAAACACTGCGCCTGTCCTGCGCTTGCGGTACTCCCCTGCTGCTGATCAGCACTAGAGACCGAAAGGTTTTCTATTTTCAGGTAGAATGTCTGATGTGCGAGGGCAAGCACCTTTTAGAATTCTTTTTAAAAGAGATCTGGTCCGGTCAGGTACTCAACCTGGTCTGTAGCGAGACCGATCTGGATATCGGCTTTATCGGTCCCCGGGATCAGGTGAAGAAGTGCATCGCCAATCAGGAACGCTCCCTGCAAGAGATGGCCGATGACCTAGGCTATACCGATTACTTTGCCAATCCGGAGATCATGTATGAAATTCTGGACTGCCTGCATAAAATTGCAGAGGATGGCAACCTGTCCTGCCAGTGTGGCAACCAGCAGGTGGAGGTAGAGATCTTTGCAGACCGTATCGAACTCCGGTGTGAGGGCTGCGGCGCTTTTGGGGTGGTCCACGCTGAGACCCGACAGGATGTGGATGCGGTGAAGAAGATCTGGGAGATCGTGTTAAAACCGGGCGGCGCCAACATGATGGGCATCCGTAAAGAGGGGCGCAGCCGCAGGCGATCGAAGAAATAAGAGAGCGAATTGCAGTGCTGTATAATATTTCCGGTACGCTAGTACCGGGGTTGTGCCAAAGGAGTGGTTCTATTGGAAATTTTCCTGGACACCGCCTCCGTTGAAGAGATCAGGGAGGCTGCCGGATGGGGCGTCATCTCCGGGGTCACCACCAACCCTACCCTGGTGGCCAAAGAAGGGCGCGATTTTCGTGTCATTCTGGAGGAGATCTGCGGCCTGGTTGATGGCCCCATCAGTGCCGAGGTGATCAGCATGGACGTTGAAGGGATTCTCGAGGAGGCCCGGGGATTGGCCGGAATCAGCCCCAACATCGTAATCAAGATCCCGGTGTTCCCCGGCGGCTTGCAGGCGGTTAGCCGCCTGGCGGAGGAGGGTATCAGGGTAAACGTCACCCTGATCTTCTCAGCCTTGCAGGCCCTGCTGGCAGCTCGAGCCGGGGCGGCTTTTGTCAGCCCCTTTATCGGCCGGATCGATGATATCGGCCAGGATGGGATGGATGTTCTGGATGACATCATGGAAATCTTCACCAACTACGATTTTGGGACCCGGGTAATCGCCGCCAGCATCCGCCATCCCCGGCACGTTTTGGATGCGGCTAGACTGGGGTCCGATATCGCTACGGTGCCTTTTGCAGTGCTGGGCCAGATGTTTAAACATCCCCTGACCGACCAGGGGATCACCCGGTTTCTGAATGATTGGGACAAGATAAAGCAGTTGAAGCCAGCCCGGGGCCGGAGAAAATAGGTCGGTTGGCAAGCTGTTGTGGTTAACTTATTTGTTTGTTTTTTCGGGGGGATGGAGAGGCCATGGATCGGGAACTTACTTTGGAGTTTGTGCGGGTAACGGAGGCGGCAGCCATCGCTGCCGGACGCTGGCTGGGGCGCGGCAACAAGGAGATGGCCGACGATGCTGCGGTCACTGCCATGCGCCGGATGTTTGACACAGTGCAGATCGACGGTACAGTGGTGATTGGTGAGGGCGAGATGGATGAAGCCCCGATGTTATATATCGGCGAAAAGGTGGGTACCGGGGTGCCGCCGGAGTTGGATGTAGCGGTGGACCCATTGGAGGGTACCAATATTGTGGCCAAGGGTTTGACCGGGGCGATCGCGGTGCTGGCTGTGGCGCCGAAAGGTTGCCTGTTGCATGCCCCGGACATGTATATGGACAAGATCGCGGTGGGGCCGAAGGCTGCCGGGAAGATTAGCCTGGACGCTCCCGTGGAAGAGAATATCAAGGCCGTGGCAGGAGCCCTGGGCAAGCAGGTGGAGGATCTGACGGTGGTCATCCTCGATCGGCCGCGCCATGAGGATCTGATCAAGAAGGTGCGTAAGACTGGCGCCCGTATCCAGTTGATCTCCGACGGAGATGTGGCACCTGCGGTGGCCGCTGCTTTCGAGGGCACCGGGGTCGACCTGATGTTGGGCATCGGCGGAGCTCCGGAGGGAGTGATCGCCGCCGCCGCCCTGCGTTGCCTGGAGGGTGAGATGCAGGCCCGTCTCTGGCCGATGGACGAGGATGATGTGGCGCGAGTCGAGAAGATGGGGATCAAAGACTATAAACGCCTGCTGACCATGGAAGATCTGGCCCGGGGCGAGTCGATGATCTTCGCGGCTACCGGCATCACCGACAGCACCCTGCTGCGGGGTGTGCACTATACTTCCTGGGGGGCGCGTACCCATTCGTTGGTGATGCGGGGGCGTACCGGTACCGTGCGGTTCATCGATGCCCGGCACTATTTTTCACGGAAGCCGGACTATGCCTTGCCCTGCAAATAATTGGCAGCTTAAGGAGCCAGCCTTGACACCTGCTGTATGCAATGGTATATATTAGGATAGTATAAATCCTACCGCTTTATTGTTCCATCCAATGCGGGATTATCCCATCGGTGTCACGCTCACGGATAATTTTTATCCTCAGTTATCTTTCCCAATTGTGTCCAACCTGCAGCCAGTGTGGCTGGGTTCTATATGCCTGACTTTTAATTCGAATAGGGGGATTTGTTTGAGCGTTACAGAGTTAGAACAAAAGACTATGGCAGAGCTGCTTAAGATGGCCCGTGAGATGGAGATCACCAACTATTCCCGGTTTCGCAAGAAAGAACTGATTTTTGAGATTATGAAGGCGAACACAGAGAAGAACGGCCTCCTCTTTGCTCAGGGGATTCTGGAGATCCTGCCAGATGGTTACGGCTTTCTGCGCCCCTTTGCCTATGTGCCCAGCCAGGATGATATCTACGTGTCCCCTTCCCAGATCCGGCGCTTCGACCTGCGTACCGGTGACCGGGTGGCTGGACAGGTGCGGTCGCCTAAGGAGACTGAACGCTTTTTCGCTCTGCTGCGGGTAGAGACGGTCAACGGAGAATCGCCGGAGCAGGCTTCTGAGCGGCTGCATTTCGATGCTCTGACTCCGATTTTTCCCAACGAGCGGATTACCCTGGAGACCGAGAAACCGGACATTTCCTGTCGCATTATCGACCTAATCGCTCCCTTGGGCAAAGGCCAGCGCGGTCTGATCGTATCGCCGCCTAAGGCCGGTAAAACCTTTCTGTTGAAGAAGATTGCCAACTCCATAACCACAAACTACCCTGAAGTGACCCTGATGGTATTGCTCATCGACGAGCGCCCTGAGGAGGTCACCGACATGCAGCGGTCAGTGGATGGGGAGGTTGCTGCATCAACCTTTGATGAGCCGCCAGAAAACCACGTCAAGATCTCCGAGATGGTACTGGAACGGGCAAAGCGCGTCGTCGAGCACAAACGGGACGTGGTGATCCTGCTGGATTCCATCACCCGGCTGGGCCGGGCCTACAACCTGGTAGTACCGCCATCCGGTCGCACTCTTTCCGGTGGTGTTGATCCTACCGCTCTCCACAAGCCCAAACGCTTTTTCGGAGCTGCCCGCAACATCGAGGAGGGGGGTAGCCTGACCATTCTGGCCACCGCCCTGATCGAGACCGGCAGCCGCATGGATGAGGTGATCTTCGAGGAGTTCAAGGGCACAGGGAACATGGAGCTGGTACTCGATCGCAAGCTGTCCGACAAACGCATCTTCCCGGCTATCGATGTCAAGCGCTCCGGGACCAGGCGGGAGGAACTCCTGCTCAGCAAGGAGGAGCTGGAGTTGATGTGGAACTTCCGGAGGATGTTCGCTTCTTACGGCAACAGCGAGAGCGTCGAGATGCTGATCGATGCCATGGCTAAGACTAAATCCAACAAGGACCTATTGCGCGCCTTGCCCCAACTCTTTAAAAAACCATCCCCATAGCAATATCTGACCGGATCTGTAATATTACACAGCGATGTAACTTCACCGGCGCGCTGTAATGTTAACGGCGCGCTCCGGTTTTTCGGCGCCTGAGAGGAGATGTTATGATGCCAGAAAATTGCCTGCAGCACAAATTGGGCCCTGCGGCCGAATACCAGCACGATCACCCGCCGGTCAGAAACGTCAATGAGGTGTTTGCTGAAAAGATGACCAGCGGTCAAAGGATCGCCGACCGGGTAGCCGCGGTGGTCGGCAGTTGGCCGTTTATCATTATCCAGAGCGCCTTGCTACTTGCCTGGATGGCGGTGAACGTCTATCTAATGGTGATGGTTAGCAAGCCGGGTTTCCTGGCCGCCTGGGATCCCTACCCGTTTATTCTGTTAAATCTGGTGCTCAGCTTCCAGGCGGCCTACACGGGGCCGGTGGTGATGATGAGCCAGAACCGCCAAAACGAGAAGGATCGCCTGACTGCCCAGCATGACTTCGAGATCAACCGCAAGGCGGAGAAGGAGATCGAAGTGCTGATGCGGCACTTGGCCTACCAGGACGAAATTATCCTGGCGATGCAGGACCGGCTGGAGGAGATCTGCCAGGATGCGCGAACAAACCGGCAAATAACCAACTCCTAGGATACGGGCTCTGAAGCTGGCCGCAGGCGCGCCGCGCCCGTAGGATGCCCCAGCTTCCGGGTATCGGCGCTCTGCGTTGGAGTAGCCGGTGTGGCTGCTGGAATCTGATAGTAATGCATAAAACCTGGGAATGAGGGCAAAAATAGCAAGGTAATGCAACCGGCATTAGCGTGAGGTGAGATCATGAAGATAACCAAGATGCTGGGTGTTACCCTGTTTTTTTTGGCCTGGATAGTGATCTTCCCGGTTTCCCAGGCGTATGCTTATTTTGCTGAAGACAGCTTTGTATCATTATGGAGCCAGGCCGGGCAACAGAATCCGGCGCCTGCCAGGCAACCAGCCGAGGCGGAGGTAACCCATCAGGTGGCCCCGGGAGAGACCCTGTGGTCTCTGGCTAGATACTACCATGTGGAGTTGGCCCGGCTGATGTCTATCAACAGGATCAGCGACCCCACCTGCCTCAGCGTGGGACGGGTACTGATCATCCCGGGCGGGCGGGCTCAGGCGGCAGGAACCGGGCAACAGCCTGCAGCTGTCTATGCAGTCGCCCGGGGCTGGGACAGCAATTTATCCTGGCCATTACTGGGAGAGCTGACTCAGCAGTTCGGGCCTCAGGAGAACGGGGAGTTCCACCATGGTCTGGATATTGCCGGCAATACCGGAATGCCGATCAGGGCGGCCCAGCGGGGTCTGGTGGTCTCCAGTGGGTGGATGCCAGTCTATGGGTATACAGTGGTCATCGACCACGGCAGCGGCTTTAGGACCCTCTACGCCCACATGCACGACTTCATGGTCAGGGCTGGAAGCATGGTGGAGAAGGGACAGGTCATTGCCCATGTCGGTGCTACGGGAAATGCCACGGGCCCCCACCTGCACTTTGAACTGCGCCAGAACAATCAGGCGGTTAACCCCCTGCCGTATCTGGGCAACTGACAATTCAAGATTGCCCAGGTCTGGTGATCTAGCGCTGAGGAGCTTCCCGGCCGGGAAGCTCCTCATAATTGCAAACGCTATGGTCTAACTCTCTTGTTAAACGAATTGTGCCGGGATTACCGGTTCCACTGCCCGGGTATAGACGTTGGTCTGAGGGCTACCGATGGCACCTGGGAGATCGGCCAGCAGCAACAAGATAAGGATCAGAAAAAGGTTGAACGGGTTTGGCTCGGCTTCACTTACCACTTCCAGAGATTTGAATTTATCTCCAAAACCGAAAAGTCGGAAACTTTGAGCAGTTTTCTGGGCGGGCTCACTCATCAAGAGTTCCTGCAAGCTTTCCAGGGCAGTTACGAATTCGTTGCCGCGGTCGCCCAGGAAAGGACGAAAGCTTTTCATGACCTGAAAGGCGTGGTCATTAATCAGTATATCCGGCACGCACATTCCCTCCTATCTCTCTTGAAACTGGCATCTGCCAGAACAAATTCCTCTAACAAAATATGTTTGCAGCACCGAAAATGTGACTGGAGTTAAGTCCAGTGTGATTCGGAAAAAGCAAGCTGCCCGGAAGTCTCGGACAGCCATCCACTCATTGAAGGGATAACCGTTGCTAAAAAGTGAGCAGCCACCCCGCAACAACGGGGTGGCTTAACCGGTCACAGTATAAGACTAGCACCAACAGGTAAAGATGAGCACAATAAAGATGATGATGAAAATCCACAACCACCAGCCGCCCCAGAACACGGCGCCACCTCTTGCTTCTACTCCTTCTGCCTCTGCCATTTTCGAAAACCCCCTTTTAATATTTGCAGCATGACTGCAAAGATTATCCATCCAATCCTAGATCACAATATGTTATTGGCAGCGTAATTGTTACTGTTAGCACAACAGGACATGAAAGCCGCCGGAAAAGATCCAAAAATAACGCAGAAAGAACGGTTTGCCAAGGATTTACGCGTGTGCTATAATAATTCACGTTAATCAGCCCTGCTGATTTATGGAGGTGATATCGTCGATGAAAGAGGGCATTCATCCACAGTACGGTCCTGCAGTCATTACCTGTGCCTGCGGTAATAAGATCGAGCTGGGTTCTACCAAGTCCGCCATGAGAACCGAGGTGTGCTCCCAGTGCCATCCGTTCTATACCGGGACACGCTCGCGCCTGGTGGAAAAGGGCGGCCGGGTGGAGCGATTCCGTAAAAAGTACGGGCGCTAGGGAGGGCAGGCGATAGGCTTGCTCTTTTTTCGCGCCTTCAGGGGGTGAGGGATTGCCAGAACGACCGGCAGGCAGCTTTCAATACGGTGGCCAGGCGGTAATCGAGGGTGTGATGATGCGTGGCCCCAGGTCGGTGGCGATAGCCGTACGCTCCGGCGACGAGATCGTCGTCAAGGAGGAGCAGTATACGTCCTGGGCCGATTCCAAGCCCTGGCTGAAATTTTTGAAATGGCCGCTGGTGCGGGGCACGGTGGTCCTCTTCGAGTCCATGGTAATCGGTGTCCGGGCGCTGAACCTGTCGGCATCCCTGGCGATGGGCGAGGAAGAGGAAGGCCTGAGCGGTATGGATATCTTCCTGGCGGTAGCCATCGCCATCCTGTTCGGTATTGCCCTGTTCATCCTGCTCCCCACCTGGCTTGGACACATCACCCGGGTGTGGTTGGGGATCTGGGGCCAGAACGTGGTTGAAGGGGTCACCCGGTTGGGGCTCTTTCTGGGCTATCTGCTGGCAATCCGCTGCTTTCAAGACATCAGGCGGGTGTTTCAGTACCATGGAGCCGAGCACAAGGTGATCAACACCTTCGAGGACGGGGCGGACCTGACGGTAGCCGAGGCGGCTAAACGCTCCCGGATGCACCCGAGTTGCGGCACCTCCTTTCTGCTGGTGGTGCTGGTGATCAGTATCGTTATATTTGCCGTAGTGGGGAATGGCCCCTGGTGGTATAAGTTCGGCTCCCGGCTGGTATTGCTGCCGGTGATCGCCGGCCTGGGCTACGAATTCATTCGCTATACACGCCTGCACCGGAACAGCGTATGCACCTTCCTGATCGCTCCGGGTCTGTGGCTGCAGAACTTGACCACCGGTGAGCCGGATGCGGGCATGCTGGAAGTGGCGATCTCAGCCTTTCGCAGTGTCTATTCCCACACCTAGCGGCCGCAACGATCCCACCGACGGCAGCCAGATCACATTTGTGAGCATCCCTTGTTGAGCATAATAGTTATAGTAACGTTAGAGGGGAGGCGCCCACCTGGCCATGAGCAGTGCCGGGTAGGCTATACTTATGTTGGAAAAACTTGAAGCGAGCGAGGCCCGTTACCAGGAGCTGGAGCAGAAGCTCAGCGACCCGGCGACGCTGGGCAATCTTGATGAATGGCGTAAGATCGCCAAGAAGCATGCAGGTCTTACCGAGCTAGTCGACACCTTTCGGGAATACAGGCGGGTCGAGGCAGAGGTCGAGAGCACCAAAGAAATGCTGCGTGAAAAACTCGACGATGATCTGCGTCTTATGGCGGAGGCCGAGCTGGTGTCACTCCAGGAGAAGCGGCAGCAGTTGGAGGAAAAACTGAAGTTCATGCTGCTTCCCAAGGATCCCCGTGACGATAAGAACGTGATCGTAGAGATCCGTGGCGGCACCGGCGGCGAAGAAGCCGCCCTGTTTGCCGGCGACCTGTTCCGGATGTACAGCCGCTACGCCGAGCGGCAGGGATGGAAGACCGAGGTGCTGAGTTCTCATCCCACCGATATGGGAGGCTACAAGGAGATCATCTTCCAGGTGAACGGCAACTCCGTCTACAGCAAGCTAAAGTATGAGAGCGGGGTACACCGGGTGCAGCGGATCCCAGTCACCGAATCCGGCGGCCGTATTCACACCTCTGCAGCGACGGTGGCCGTGCTGCCTGAGGCCGAGGATGTAGAGGTACAGATCGACCCTCAGGAGATCCGGATCGATATCTTCTGCTCCAGTGGCCCTGGTGGCCAATCGGTGAACACCACCCAATCTGCTATTCGCATCACCCATCTGCCTACCGGCCTAGTCGTCTCCTGCCAGGACGAGAAGTCCCAGCACAAGAACAAGGACAAGGCGCTGCGGGTGCTCCGGGCGAGGCTGATGGACCGCGCCCAGTTGGAGCAGCACGGGGAGATCTCCTCGATCCGCAAGTCCATGGTAGGGAGCGGCGACCGCAGCGAGCGGATCAGAACCTATAACTATCCCCAGGGCCGGATGACGGATCACCGGATCGGACTCACCCTCTACCGGCTGCCGGCTATTCTCGAGGGCGACCTTGATGAGACTGTTGATGCCCTGAACGCCGCAGAACGGGCTGAGCAGCTCAGTAGTGAGGATGCCCCGGCCAGCGCTGCTGCAACTGATTAGATGAATGGCGGGGAACTGCTGCGGCGGGCGACGCTCTCCCTGCGTCAGGCCGGTTTTGATCAGCCCCGGCTGGAGGCGGAGGTACTGATGGCTCATGCCTCAAGCTGCCCCCGTCAGGATCTGCTGATCCATCCGGAGCGTGAGGCGCCGGAGGCGGTAGCCCGGCAGTTCCTGGACCTGGTCCAACAGCGTACCGAGCGTATGCCTGCCGCCTATCTCACCGGAGGCAGGGAGTTCATGTCCCTTATGTTTACAGTAACCCCGGCGGTGCTGATCCCTCGTCCGGAGACGGAACTGCTGGTGGAGGAGGTACTCCGCTGGCTGGCGTCGCGGGAGGATGATGGCGCCGTTTTTGATCAGCCGCTGATAGCGGATGTGGGCACCGGTTCCGGCGCCATCGCCGTCAGCCTCGCCCGCTGCCACTTGGCGGTTCAGGTAATGGCTACTGATATCTCGGAGGCAGCCTTGGATGTGGCGGCTGTCAATGCCAACCGCCACGGACTGGCTGATCGGATCGCCTTTCTTGCCGGTGATCTGCTGACCCCTTTACTGGAGCTCGAGGGACCCGGAACCGGGACGGCGGTAGTGGCCAATTTACCTTACATTCCCACCGTGGCCCTGGAGCAGCTCCCTCCGGAGGTGCAGCGGGAACCGCGTCTAGCTCTGGATGGGGGTGGTGACGGTCTCGACCTGTACCGGCGCCTGTTGCCCCAAGCTGCGTTCTGGCTGGCACCGGGCGGTCTGCTGGCCTGCGAGATCGACCCCGAACAGGCCGGGTTGTTGGCCGGACTGTTGCAGCAGTCCAACTGGCAGAGGATACGGGTGATCAGGGATTACCGGGGTGAGGAGCGGGTGCTGACTGCAATACGACCTGGAGGAGAAACATGTCTGAACAAACGCAGATGATCGCTGCAGTAGTGGTCTTTGTTGTTGCCTATGGCCTGATCATTTCGGGCCGGATCAACTATGCCCTGGTGGCCCTGGGTGGGGCATTGTTGCTGGTGCTGCTTCGAGTCGTCAGCCAGATGCAGGCGCTGGCCAGTGTGGATTGGGATACCCTGGGCCTGCTGCTGGGAATGATGATGATCGTGGGCATCATCGGGCGCAGCGGGCTGTTCCAGTACCTCGCCGCCTGGTCGGTGCGCCTCGCCAGGGGCGAACCGTTTCTGATCCTGCTGCTGCTGGCAGCGGTGACTGCACTGCTCTCAGCATTTTTGAACAACATGACTACGGTGCTCCTAGTAGCGCCAGTGACCATCTCGATTGCCGAAGATTTGGGGTTAACCCCGCTGCCTTTTCTGTTTGCAGAGATCATCGCCTCTAATATCGGAGGCACTGCCACACTGATCGGCGACCCCCCGAACATGATGATCGGGAGCGCCGCCGGCCTTACCTTCACTGATTTCTTGCAGCATCTGACCCCGGTGGCCGCCATCATCCTGTTGGCCACTGCCGGCTGTTTCTGGCTGCTCTGGGGACGCCAGCTGCAAGTATCGCAGGAACAGAAAATCGGATGGCGTCAACTCGATCCAGGGGGCCATATCAAAGACTGGCGCCTGCTCCACTTGGGTATGCTGGCGCTCGGTCTGACCATACTGGGTTTTGTCCTACAGCAGGCTTTACACTTGAATGCGGCTACCATCGCCCTGACCGGGGCGGTATTGTTGCTGTTGCTGACCGGCACTGACCCTGAGGACGCGATGTTGTCGGTCGAATGGCCTACCATGCTGTTTTTCCTGGGGTTGTTCGTGATGGTTGGGGCGCTGGAGCAGACCGGAGTTATCCGCACTGTGGCGCAGCAAACCCTTGGCCTGATCGGCAACAGCCCGGCCAAAGCGGCTGGCGGCATTCTGTGGCTATCGGCGCTGGCCTCTGCCTTTTTTGACAACATTCCTTTTACAGCGGCAATGATTCCGATCATCAGGGATATCGGCGCCTTGACCGGAATACCGCTGCAGCCGTTATGGTGGGCGCTGGCCCTGGGGGCCTGCCTGGGTGGCAACGGAACACTGATCGGAGCCTCGGCCAATATCGCCGTGGCGGGGATCGCCGAGCGCAATGGCTATCCCTTTACTTTTATGCAGTATACCAGGGTGGCCTTTCCCCTAATGCTGCTCTCGATTCTCATCGCTTACGCCTACCTCTACTTTGGTTGGCTGCGCTGATTAATGATATTTATTAGCAGGGTATTGGCCAGGCTACTGAAGCAGTCTGGCTGAAGAAGGTACGGGTGATCAGAGACTACCGGTGTGAGGGCAGGGTGGTGACGGCCCCAGGCCGGGAGGAGCGATTTGGTTGAGCAGATGTAGATGAGGGCGGCGGTGCTCCTCATCGCCGCTGATGGCTTATTCGGTTAAGGCGAGTTGTTGACGCTGGCGGGCGATCAACCCGTCTTTTTTTATTTTACCTGAATGTTGAAAAAGTGCACACCAACTGGCTTGTTATGTCTATGCCACACGAAGGAATTTTCACAGCTCAAAACTTTCCGGATGATATAAACTTAACATCCAACAGGATGAATAGGTGTTTGCTAGGCGAGCACACTTTAAATATGGGGGGGGTGGGAATGCTGGTGGGTCAGGCGCTTGAATGATGGATATCCGGTAGAGTGGGGTTTTGTAGCAAATATGCGAAAGGGGGTAATGCTATCCATGGCAAATGACAATGATTCAACAAACCGAACTGTTCTCTATGTTTCCTCTGTTATAGTCCTGCTGTTCGTGGTGTTCGGTATGTTCCTGCCCACCGCAATGGGCAAAGTAGTTAATGCCGTGTTCGCATTTTTGACAATTGATTTTGGATGGCTGTATCTGCTGTCGGTTGCCATATTCGTCATCTTCGTCTTTGGCATCGCCTTTAGCCGCTTTGGACAGATCAAACTGGGACAAGACGACGACCAGCCCGAATTCAGCAATTTCCAGTGGTTTGCCATGTTGTTTGGCGGTGGCATGGGCATCGGCCTGGTATTCTGGTCGATCGCTGAACCGCTCATGCATTACATGACGCCTCCGATTGGCCAGGGCGGCACTGCTGAAGCCATGCATACAGCCATGCGGATCGTATTCTTTCACTGGGGTATCCACCCTTGGGTGATCTTCGCTATTGGAGGCCTGGCCCTGGCCTATTTCCAGTACCGTAAAGGGCTACCCTTCCTGATCAGTTCCGCTTTTTACCCGCTGCTTGGGGACCGGATCTACGGCCCGATCGGTAAAGCCATCGATATTCTGTCGGTGTTTGCCACCGTGTTTGGTGTGGCCACTAGCCTGGGTCTCGGCTCCGGTCAGATTGCCACCGGTCTCCAGTATATCTGGGGAATCAAATCGACACCATTTACCATCTCTGTAATCATCGCAGTAATAACTGTCCTCTTCACCCTGGCCACTATCTCCGGCCTGAAGAAGGCCATGCAGGCGGTTGCCAACGTCAAGGTCTGGCTCTCGATCGTCTTTATGGTGTTCATCTTCCTATTCGGCGGAATGGTTTTCATCCTGAACAACTTCACTAACGGTATCGGCGCCTACATCCAGAACTTCATCGGGCAGACCTTTTGGATGGAAAACCTCGACTGGGTGGGCGGCTGGACCGTGTTCTACTGGGCCTGGTGGATCGCTTGGGTGCCGTTCGTCGGTCAATTTGTGGCCCGTGTTTCCAAAGGCCGTACCATTCGCGAGTTTGTCCTGGCCGTAACCTTGCTGCCTTCCGGCTTCTCCCTGATCTGGCTGGGAATTTACGGCGGAGCGGCCTTCAACCTGGACAAACTGGCCAACGGGGCCATCCAGGCCGCCGTCAAGGCGGATTACACCACTGCCCTGTTTGCCACCCTGCAGCAGCTGCCGCTGTACCAGATCACTGCTCCCCTGGCGATCATTCTGATCGTCGCCTGCTTCCTCGGGGCTGCGGACGCTGCAACCTTCGTCCTGGCCATGCTGACCTCGGGCGGCAATATGGAACCAGACAAAAAACTGCGTGGCTTCTGGGGCATCTTGCAGGGCGCCATCACCATCATGCTGATCCTGATCGGTGGTACTGCCGCTTTAAAAGCCTTACAGACGGCTTCCATCGCCGCAGCCTTCCCGTTCATGCTGATCATGCTGGTTATGTGCTATAGCCTCTATAAGGCTTTGCGGGAAGATCATCCCCCAGCAGACACACTATAAACCGATCCAAGACTTGATCCAATGTCCAGGACGATGCACTGTCCGTGTAGACGAAGTCGCACGTTTTCCACTCTGCTGGTGGGAACGGACAGGCGGGACGATTGGTTCAGGGCTAGACTCTCTTGTGAAAGAAGGGACTGTTTTGTACAGCTTCAGTAGTGAACAGAAGACGTATCAGATTGGCAATGTCAAAATTGGAGGGCAGCCCGGGGAAAGAGCCACGGTTCTCTGC
>JBEKKU010000020.1:0-23818 GCA_050010575.1 Thermacetogeniaceae bacterium
GGCGCCCTCTGTATCAGCTATTCCGGGCAGTGCCTGTTCAGCAGCATGGTCGGCGGCCGCAGCGGCAACCGGGGCAGTTGCGCCCAGCCGTGCCGGCTGGCCTTCAGCCTGGTGGACGACCGGGGGGGTGACCTGTGCGGCGCCTGCCCCGGTGAGCACTTGCTCAGCACCAGGGACCTGATGCTGCTGGGTAAGCTGCCGGAGCTGGTGCAGGCCGGGGTGTCCGCCCTGAAGATCGAGGGGCGCATGAAGCGGCCGGAATACGTGGCGACGGTGGTGCGGATCTACCGGCACGCCCTGGACCGGGCCTGTACGGATCCGGAGCGCTACCAGGTCTTTGAGGAGGAGGTCCGGGACCTGGCCCAGGTCTTTAACCGGGGGTTCACCACCGGCTACTTTGAGGGCAAACCTGGCCCGGCCCTGATGAGCTACACCAAGCCCAACAACCGCGGCCTGTATCTGGGGCGCGTGTTGAGGACGACTCCCGGCAGGGGGGTGGTATTCAAGACGCGCCTGCCGCTCCGGGCCGGGGACGGCATCGAGTTCTGGATGCAGAAGGGTGACCGGTCAGGGGTCACGGTAAACAACATGTTGTTGCACCGCGCCTACCCGGGGCACCTCCCGGTGGGGCAGGCGGCGGATAGCCGCCAGACGGCGCCGGTCCAGGTTCAGGAGGCGGCGCCGGGCAGCGAGGTGGAGATCGCCGTGCCCTTTGCCGTCAGGCCTGATGACCGGGTGTTCAAGACCCATGACGATCGCCTGATCAGGGAGGCCCAGCTCAGTTTTACGAGGCTGGGCCAGTTAAAGGTGCCGATCAGGGTGGCAGCCCGGGCGCGCCTGGGCCAGCCCCTGGAACTGGAGGCCGTGGATGCAGACGGCAACCGGGTGACGGCGCAGGGAACGTGGCCCGGGGAGGCGGCGCTGAAGCACCCGCTCACTCCGGAGGTGCTGCGCCTCCAACTGGAACGACTGGGCAACACGCCTTTTACCCTGGCCACCCTGGACTGCGACCTGGACGAGGCCACCATGTACCCATTGAGTGAACTCAACACCGTCCGGCGCCTCCTCGCCACACCCCTGGAGCAGGCCCGACTGGACCGGTGCCGGCGGGAGTTGCCGGACCGGATCGAGCGAACCACAACCGCATTCCGGTCAGCCCTGAGCCAGGATGCCGCTCAGGCCACCCGCCAGCAGCGCCCAAAGCCATTGTTGGCGGTGGCGGTGGCCGATTATGCCAGCCTGGAGGCGGCCCTGGAGGGGGGCGCCGAGGCCGTCTATTTCGGGGGGTTGTCCTACCGGGGGCGGCAGGCCTGGAGCCCGGACACGGTGGGGCGGGCGGTGGACCTGTGCCGGTCGAGGGGCGCCCGCGCCTGCCTGATCATCCCCCGGATCTGGAAGGATGACCAGCCCTCCGGCGCTGTCGAGTGGATCAGCACAGCCACCAGGCTGCGGGTTGATGGCGTGGTGGCCGGAGACCTGGGAGGATTGGACCTGGCGATAAAATCCGGACTGGAGACATTCACCGATCTCTCCATTCCGGTCTTCAACGACCTGGCAGTACAGCTGTTATTGCGGCAGGGGGTGCAGCGGCTAACCCTGTCGCCGGAACTGAACGGCGAGCAGCTGCGTCGTTTCAACTACCGGGGTGCATCATGCCTGGAGCTGGTGGTTCACGGAACCCTGCCCCTGATGATCAGCGAGTACTGCCCGCTGGGAGCGGCAACCGCTACCAGCGACCAATGCCCCGGCCCCTGCCGTAGCAAATCTTGCCTGTTAAAGGATCGCCAGGGGTACCTGTTTCCCCTGCAGTTGGACGAACACTGCCGGATGACCCTTTACAACGCCAGGGAACTCTGTCTGAGCGAGCATCTGGATGATATAATACAGGACGGGTATGGCGCCCTGAGGCTGGAACTCCGCTTCCATGAGGCCGGGGAAGTGCTGGAGATCACCGGAGTTTACCGGCAGGCCCTGAACCTGCTGTCGACGGGAGGCTGGAGCAAGAGCACGGGAAAACAGGCCTGGGAACGGTTGAGCCGGCTCTCGCTCCAGGGCCTGACCCGTGGCCACTACCTGCGCGGCGTGTTGACGGGACCTGAGAGAGGAGGAGAGGCGGCTGGACCGGTACACCCTAAAAAAGCTTGAGTTTCACAAGATCAGAGAGATGCTGGAGGCCTGCTGCCATACTCCCCTGAGTGTGGTCCATGTACAGGGCCTGGAGCCATCAGATCAGGTTCAGGATATCCTGCGCTGGCAGGAGGAGACCTCCGAGGCAGCGACCCTGCTCAGGATTCTGCCTGACCTGGGATTCGAAGGGATCTCCAATCTGACGCCTCAACTGCGGCGCGCCGCCATCGGCGGGGTGCTGGAACCGCGGGAGTTGTTGTCCTGCCGCCAGACCCTGGCAGCTGCTGAGCGGATCAAAAAAGAGTTTGCCCAGGTGCGGCAGGATGTGCCCTACCTGCAGGAGTATGCAGCCAGGCTGGAGGGTTGCCGGCCGCTGCAGGACAAGATCGCTGCCTGCATCCTGCCGGAGGGGGAGATCGCCGACAGTGCCTCCCCGGCGCTAGCCCGCCTGCGCCAGCAGATCCGGAGCCTGGAATCCAGAGCCCGCAGCCAGCTGGACGAAATTCTAACCAAACCGGAGTGGCAGAAATACCTGCAGGAGCCGATCTTCACCGTGCGGGGCGAACGCTATGTGGTGCCGGTCAAACAGGAGTATCGCCACCAGTTTCCGGGCCTGGTACATGACCTGTCCGGCAGCGGGGCGACGGTGTTTATGGAACCGCTCCCCCTGGTCAAGGTGATGAATGACCTGGCGGCTTCCCGCAGCGAGACGCACCAGGAGGAGGCACGCATCCTGGAGGAATTGTCCCGGTTGCTGGCGGCATACCACGACGAGGTCCGCACCGATCTGGAACTCCTCGGCCTGTTGGACTTCGCTTTCGCCAAGGGGCGGCTGGGCATCAAGATGAGGGGGCATCAACCGGCATTCAGCGATGAGCGCTATGTGCAACTGCAGGGCGGGCGGCACCCGCTGCTGAAGGGGGAGGTGGTACCGCTCGATCTCCGGTTAGGCAAGGATTTCGACTGCCTGGTGATCACGGGGCCGAATACCGGTGGTAAGACTGTGGGGTTGAAGACCTTGGGCCTGCTCTGCCTGATGGCCCAGGCGGGCCTCCACATTCCGGTGGGAGACGGCACGGTCCTGCCGTTTTTTACAGGCATCTACGCGGATATCGGGGACGAGCAGAGTATCGAGCAATCCCTGAGCACCTTCTCCGGCCACATGATCAACATTGCCCGCATTTTACAGTCAGCAGGCCAGGGAAGCCTGGTGCTGTTGGACGAACTGGGCGCCGGGACTGACCCGGAGCAGGGGGCGGCGCTGGGCATGGCGATTCTTCAGCATCTGATGCACAGCCGCGCCCTGATTATCGCCACCACCCATTACAGCGAGCTGAAGATCTTTGCCCATACGGAAGAGCGGGCGGAGAACGCCTCGGTGGAGTTTGACAGCGAATCGCTACGCCCCACCTACCGGTTGGCGATCGGGGTGCCGGGCGAGAGCAATGCTTTCGAGATTGCCGGCCGGCTGGGGCTGCTGCCGGCAGTTTTAGAACGGGCGCGAACTTTCCTGAGGCCTGAGCAGCGGCAACTGTCCGACCTGATCAAACACCTCAAGGAGGACCAGGCCGCTGCCTCCGAGGCTCGCCGGGAGGCCGAGCACCTGAGCGCGGAAGCAGGGCAGCTGCAGATCAGGATCAAGGGTGAAGAAGAGCGGTTGCACCAGAAAGAGCGGGCTGTTTTAGCCAAGGCTGCTCAGGAGGCCCAGGAGTTGGTGAGGGCCGCCCGGAGCGAAGCGGAACGACTGATCCGGGCTCTCCGGGAGGAGCAGCGCCGGGTTAGCCCGGAAGAGCTGCGGCAGGGCGCCCTGGCCGCTCGCAGCAAGCTGAACGAGTTGTCCGCGCAGATCGAGGAGCAGATCGGGAGCATCCTCCCCGAACCGGCTGGCGAGGTGGTGGACAGCGTGAAAGCGGGAGACCAGGTGGCGATCCCCCGCTTCAATACCGAGGGGTACGTGCTGGAGGAGCCGCATGGCGGTGGTGACGTACTGGTGCAGGTAGGCGCCCTGAAGATAAACCTGCCCCTGCGCGAACTGCGCCGGAGCACCAAGAGGGAAAAAGCCAGGAACTTTTCGGTGAAGCTCCCATCCCTGGCTCAGCAGGCCGAGGTGTCGCGCGAACTGCACCTGCGGGGCCTGCGGGTGGATGAGGCGCTGGAGCAGGTGGACAAGTATCTGGATACGGCCTACCTGGCCGGGCTGACCAGCGTCAACCTGATCCACGGTAAGGGCACCGGCGCTTTGAGGGATGCCCTGCGTCAATACCTGGCCCAGCATCCCTTCGTGGGCTCCTGCCGTTCCGGCGGCTATTACGAGGGCGGCACCGGCGTGACCGTGGTCACGTTTAAATAGCCTCTCTAATTCTATTGCCCCGTCTGATTATCGTCTACCTGGTTGTTCTGGATGTTATGCTTTAAGAGGTTGTTGAGGTTCTGCAAGGTGCCTGATTTCTTTACCTGGTGGTCCGGCAACGAACAGTACAACTTGGGCGCCTGGCTGGCCGGGACATCCTCCTCCTGCACGAACTCCGGCGGGCAGCCCCCGCTTTCCAAAAAGCCGGGGACATTGGCCAGATAGGGCACGCCGTGGTGCCTGGGATCAGTGCAGATCTTGACGGTCACCATCTGATTGGCGGCCTGATTTGGCGATGTGGAACCGGTGGGTCCGGCGCCGAGCGGACTGTACTGCGTAGGTAGCGCTTCTTTCATATCCCAGGGCTGGTACTTGCCGGTCACCGGCGGCCGCTTCAGGAACACCTTGGTGGTCGTATTGGGGCTGTAGGGTGTGGCCAACAGGCCGTCAGCGGGGTTGATAGTGGCCTCCACGTGGACATCACAGGTCTCACTCGGCACCGTGCCCTGGACGAAGAGGTCATTTTCAAGCTCATCCTGGGGGCAGAAGGCGTTGGGCAACTGGCCCGACTTGCTGCAGACGGTGGCCCGGACCAAGCCCGCAGGCATCGGGAAATCGGTCACCGGCAGATCCTCGGTGGCCTTTTGCATCACCGCCTTCCAGATATAGGCGGGATAGGTTGCTCCAAACACGTCGTTCATGGTCTCCATGGTGGCCTCTTTATCGAACCCGATCCAGACAGCTCCGGTATACTCCGGGGTATAGCCCATGAACCAGGCATCCGTTTTGTCGGTAGTGGTACCGGTTTTGCCTGCTGCCGGGCGGCCAAGCTGGGCGTTGGTGCCTGTGCCTGCCTTCACCACATTCTCCAGCAGATCGGTCATGACATAGGAGGTCTGCTCCGACATCACCACTTTCTGCTGCGGCTTGGCCTCATACATCAGCCCGCCGTTCTGGTCCAGGATCTTGCGTATGGCATACGGCTGGATGTAGATTCCCTGGTTGGCAATAGCGGAGTAGGCCCCGGCCATCTCCAGCGGGGAGATGCCGTTGGTAATACCGCCCAGTGCCAGGGACAGGTTCCGGTCCCGGGCGGGATCCAGGGTGGTGATGCCCATCCTGATGGCATAGCTGTAGCCATAGTCGACCCCGATCTGATTGAGCAGCTTGACGGCATAAGTGTTGATGGAATTCTGGACCGCGATGCGCATGGTGATCAGGCCGCGGTACTGGTCATCGTAGTTATAAAAGGTCTTGGGGCCGAAGGTGGCTGGCACGTCGTCCTGAACAAAGGCTTCGGTGTAGCCCTTCTCGATAGCCGGAGAGTAGACCACGATCGGCTTGATGGCGGATCCTGGCTGGCGCTTGGCCTGGGTAGCGCGGTTAAAGGGGCGCATCACCGAGTGCTGGCGTCCGCCGACCAGGGCCTGGATCTGACCAGTGTGCTGGTCGACGAGCACCATTGCTCCCTGCACCTGCTGGCCCTTGTAATCGGCCGGGAAATTGGCCTTGTTGGCGAAAACATCCTCCATCTTCTGTTGCGCCGGCATGTTTAGAGCAGTGTAGATCTTCAGGCCGCCCTTGTAGATGAGGTTCTGGGCGGCATCCAGGGTCAGTCCTTGCTGCTGCAGGATGCCTTCGGCCTCGCTGATCACCTGGTCGGTGTAGTACGGGTACTGGTAGCTGCTTTTAGCCCCTTCGTGGTACTGCAGTTTCTGTTGTTTGGCCTGGCCGGCCTCCGCCTGGGTGATCTTGCCGTACTTGACCATCTGGTCGAGCACGATCTCCTGCCTGCGTTTGGCCAGATCAGGGCTGGCGAAGGGGTTGTAGTTGCTGGGGCTGCGCACTATTCCGGCCAGCAAGGCACTCTCGGCCAGGGTCAGGTCCTTCGCATTCTTATCGAAGTAGAGCACGGATGCTGCCTGGATGCCATAGGCACCGTTGCCGAACAGGATCCGGTTCAGGTACATTTCCAGGATTTCCTGCTTGGAGTAGTGCCGCTCTACCACCAGGGCCAGGACCGCCTCCTGGATCTTGCGCCGCAGTGATTTCACGTCGCTGAGGTAGGCGTTCTTGACCAACTGCTGGGTGATGGTGCTGCCTCCCTCGGTTTTGGCGCCACCGCGCAGGTCAGCCCACAGCGCTCTGGCGATCGCTTGCGGGTCGATGCCGATATGCTCATAGAAACGGTTGTCTTCAGCGGCTACAAAAGCCTGGGGCAGGTAGGGCGGCAGTTCCGCCAGCGGTACCGGCGTGCGGTTCTCGTCCGCAAAGACCTGTGACGCTGCCTGATCGTGGCGGTCATAGACGATCGTGGACGATGAGCCCGTCAACTTATTCGGGTCCCAGGACGGAAGTGTGATTATCGCCCAGGCAAAGTTGCCGCATCCCACCAGCACAAGGCTGATGAGGATCAGCATGGCCACCAGCGTGATCACCCGGGTGGGCTTTAATCTTCTTTTTCGTTTCCTTTGTTTGGAGAGATTGAGATCCATCTGCCGTCTAGACATTTGCATCCCCTCCATGCGCTCGAATGAGCTTCCCGGTTTGTACTACTGGTTGTCGGTAAGCTGGGGATGACCCGTGAGCAGGGTGAGATGCAGGTCCTGGGTATGCTCGACGGCTTCAGGGGGGGCGATGACGGTTAGTACATCCCCAGCCTGGATAATGGTGTGGGCTTCGGGAACGACAATCTCCTTGGTGCGGCGCTGTAGTGCCAGTACCGTGCCGCCGGTGCGTGCCCGGAACTGAACATCCTCAAGGCTTTTCCCGGCCAATGGGGAGTCCGGCTCGACGCGCAACTCGTGAATGCGCTGCAGCCTGGTGGCCATCTTAAAAGTATAGTCCAGCAATTCGTCGGTCAGCCGCCCGATCTCGTTATCCAACCGGCTGCGCTCATCCAGGTACTGATTCAGGCGCCGCTGGATGTCCGACAGGATCTGGCGCTGGCCATACTCGGCCAGGTAGCTCTCGGCATTTGGTTTGGATTGTATCGTCACCCCGATCCCCGGGTGCAGTTCCACAATCCCTCTCTCCTCAAGGATGGCCAGGGCACGACGAATGGTCTCCGGAGACACGCTGTACCGGCCTGCCAGGGAGGAGCGTCCGAAGATGCGCTGCCCTTCGCGGTATTCCCCGCGCGCAATTCTCGTGGCGATATCGACGGCGATGTTGATGTATCGTGCAAAATGACCCGGTTGAAGGCTCTCTGGCAATAAGGTCATCCCCTCTTGAATAACATACTAGCGATCAGTTGTTAAACTTACTAAAGAGGTACAATATTTATCCTGTAAAGTATAGCACATTGAGTAGGGGGCTAAAAGCGCAGGCCAGCCTCCCCTTAAGTTTTGTATGCGCAACAATATAAAATATACCATAAATGTATAGCCAAACCACGTAAACGCGGGGACGGTTCTTGCGTTTATTATTATAGCGGCAGCTAATACTTTCAGCGATCAGTACAAAGGCCATCCCTATGGCCTGTTCGACCTGCCGGGCGGAGAAGTTGCCGTTGGCCTGTCAAGAAGACATGCTGCCGCCAACGCTTTAATCTGTCAACGCTATAATCTTGACAAGCCATATTATTGTAGTTAAAATAAAATGAAGTATAGTTACATGATTAACTAACTATATATTGTCATGAAGTAGAGATAGCAAAGCTAATATTGACTGACTGGACAAACCGGAGGGCAAGTACGATTTCCAATGCCGACCGGTTTTATGTTTCTTAAAGCTTCACGTGCCACCTGTAGCCTGCCCTTATAACTTGGCCGGAGCTTTACGATTCACAATAACTGGCGGCATGGTAACGTACACAAGAAAACAGGCAGGGGCAAGGGGGTGATCCCTATTTATAATACTTTATTGGTGGACGATAAGGAGATATTTATCTTGGAAACCAGAAGGCTCAAGGCCTGGGGTGATGACACCGGCTTTAAGATCTCAGGTCTGGCTAAAGATGGATTTGAAGCGCTAAGAATATTAAAATCCGAAGCGTTCGATCTGGTCATGACGGATATTCGGATGCCGAAGATCGACGGCATAAATCTGCTCCAGGAGATAAAGAAGGACAACCTTTGCTCGTGTGTGGTGCTTTTAAGTGAATACAGTGAATTTGAGTATGCGAGAAGCGGGCTGGTACTCGGAGCCTTTGATTATCTCGTCAAACCGCTGAATGAGAGCGTGCTAATTGACTTACTAACAAGGGTCGACGCCTTTTTGAAACAGTCGAAACGCATGGAAAATAGCCGATATCCATACCAATCCGGTTACAAGTTTGGCTATTATCCATCAGTGGAAGAGAAGATGATCGTCGCCTATTTAAAAGAAGAAAGCACCAAAGCAGTCGAATTGTTTGATAAGACATTGGATAATTCTTATAAAATGCTGGATTGTGATCTTGACAGGACCAAATGCCTGGCTAGTTGCCTCTATCACAATGTCGTTGCCGGAGTATCGGAGAGAATGAAATGGATTGAACGATTTATTGATACTGAATTAATCGATGAACTGAATTACGAAAATTTAGTATCCTTGAAAAGGCAGTATGTTGAAAAAATATCCGGGTTGCTCTCTATGTTGCGGAAGTTCAAGCCGGAGATCCGTGACGGAACGATTACTAGCGTATGCGATTATGTGCTGGAGAATACCGAATCTCGGTTATCGCTGAAAAATATAGCTGAAAAATTTTATATGAATTATACCTACCTTAGCAATACCTTCAAGCAGAAAACGGGGATTCATTTCAATGACTATCTGACATCAGTAAAGATAGCAAGAGCAAAATATCTTATTAAGAACAGTTCACTGAAATACTATGAGATATGCGCTCGCCTCGGATACAGAGATACAGAATATTTCAGCAAGCTTTTCAAAAAGCATACCGGGTTGAGTCCTACCGAATATAAAAAAACTATCGAAAGTCAGTAAGCGTGATCGGTTCATTATCAATGAAAGGAGAAACAGCGATGTCTTCTGCGGAGCGAAATAATATTTATCATCATGAAAATAAGCGCAGGCAAAAAAATAGCCTATCGGAAGTTATTGAGCGCCGCGTGGATGAGCGCACTCGCGAGCTGAAAAATATTAATTATGAGCTTGATTCCTTCAATCATACGATCTCCCATGAGATCAAGGCACATATCAGGGCTATAGATGTATATGCCAGGATATTTATCGAAGATTATGGTGCCCAGCTTGATTCACAAAGCCTGGGCCTGATACAAAATATCAGAAATATCTGCCAGGAGATGATCGATCTAAACAACAAGCTTCTGGAGTACGCGTCTATAGCGAGAAAAGAACCGGATAAAGAAATTGTTAATATGGAAAAGTTGATTTTTCTGATCTTTAATGAGCTAAGAAAAAACTATAAGACAGACCGGAAGATCTTGCTGGATTTTGAAACTAGCATCCCATCTGTAATTGGTGATAGTCTGTTGCTAAAACAAGCAGTGACTAATATCATCTCTAACGCCTTGAAATTCACGCGTAATAGAGAGGCCTCCATCATCAGCGTGGGATTCAAGAAGGAAAATGGAGAGGAACTCTTTTATGTCAGGGATAACGGCGTGGGTTTTGACATGAAATTTGCTGAAAAATTGTTCGGGTTATTTAAACGCCTGCATTCAGATGATGAATTTGCAGGAACTGGTATCGGACTGGCCATAGTAAAAAAAATCATCAATATTCACGGCGGCAGGGTATGGATGGAAGGTGATGTCGGCAAGGGCGCCACTGTTTATTTTACCCTCAAAGCGTTGTTTGAAATCCGTTATCCCGTGCTGCTGTTCTCGGATCCTGTCTATATAGCCGATGAACTGGGCTATTTCAAAGACGAAGGAATCAGGATCAACTTCACAGAAGTGCTCGATGGCACGGATATCATCGCCTCTGTAGCAACCGGAGCGAACGATTTCGGCGGCAACCATGCGAGCAGGTTTACCGTGATGGTTGCCAAGGGGTACAAGATAAAGGCGATCGCTGCGGGTTGGGCTTCCACCAAAGATAATCCTGTGCTTGCCTGGCTGGTCAGGGACGACAGCCCGATTAAAACCCCGCAGAACCTGATTGGTAAGAAAGTGGCGACAATGCATGTCCGCTTATACCCGTGGCTGGAATTGCTGGCAAAATACAATATCCTTCAGGACACGTTCAATACTGTTTGCATCCCTTACGAAAAGCAGGAACAGGCCCTGAGGTCCGGCCAGGTCGACGCCATCTTTCTGATCAAGCCTTTCCTGCAAAAGGCCCTGAAAGGTGGCGGTCTCAGGCTCCTAGCGGACGCCACCGATGGTGTCGGTATTGAGGCGGGTTGGCCGCAGCAGTTCGTCAACACCGATTTTCTGAAAAATCACCCCGACATCGTCAAGAAATTTGTGACGGCATACGCCAGGGCTGTTGATTGGACGCGAGCCCATCCTAAGGAAGCCGGTCAGATTTTTGCAAAAAGACTGGGCGCCCCGCCGGAATATTCCGACTACTATACCGCCGCCTATCCGGAACACGCTCTCATCGATGAAAAGAACGCCCAGTTATACCTCGACCTCGCCATAAAGTACGGTGATGTCAATAAGGGACAGATCACAACTTCTGACATCTATACCAACGAATATAACCCGTATTACCAGCCGTGAACAGACGAAAAATGCTGGCTGGACATAACGGAGGCGCCAGGCGGGAAAATTGCCTGGCTTTTTTAGTCTAAGGATGAGATTACGCAGGAATCCCAGACACTCAATAAAAATACCTAAAGAATTTCTGGCCGAACTCTAAACATATTACATTGGTTTATAAGTTTGATAAGCATATAATCTTTAGTAATCTTAGTAAAATAATAATATTACCCGTTCGTGATCAATATATAATGGTAATTTGATAGCTGCCCTTACCAGGAAGCAGGCGTACAGGCATAACGGGAACTAAAAACAAAGAGGAGGTCTCTAGAATGGCTCTAATTGCCAAAGAGGTCATTCGGGTTGATGAGGAGGGATTGCCTAAAAGCGATGCCAAGATCGTTTTGAAAAACATCAACCGGATCTACCATATTCCGCTTAGGCCTTTTTCCCGAAGGGAGGTTCGTCAGGAATGATGTCAGAGCCAAGGATAGATTTCATCGGTTCGGCGGGAGCCTTTAAGGGCGTTGCAGTAGTTGCCAATTCATTGCCTTTAAGGGGAGCCATATGGCAGCGAATTGAGCCTGTCCTGGAAAAAACCCTGGCTATCTCTATTTTCCTTGTATTGTGGGAGATCGTACCCCGGATTGGATTGATTGACCGCTCTTATGTGCCTCCACTTTCCGAGGTTTTAATCAGAGGCTTCCAATTCCTCTTGGCCGGAAAGCTCCTGCCCCACATCGTTATCAGTATCCAGCGGGCGCTTGGGGGTTATCTGCTGGGCGTAGTTTTCGGTGTGCCATTAGGGCTGCTCATTGGATGGAATAAGACGCTAGAACGCTACCTGGACCCATTCCTCCAATTGTTGAGGCAGACATCCCCAATGGCATTGTTTCCCGTGTTCATCATATTGTTTGGCGTGGGTTATGCCACCCAAATAATCATCATCTTATGGGTTGTGTTTTGGCCGATCCTGTTGAATACGATCAGCGGAGTCAAGTATGTCAATCCCCTCCTGGTGAAATCCGCAAGGTCGATGGGCGTCACCAGTCTGGGGCTTTTCACCAAAGTGGTCCTGCCGTCGTGCATCCCGTCGATCGTGACCGGCCTGCGCCTCTCGGCCTCCTACTCCTTGTTGATGCTGGTTGCTGCCGAAATGGTGGGCGCCTACAGCGGGTTGGGATATTTGATAGTCAACGCCCAATACTTGTTTACCGTTCACCTACTTTATGTGGGTGTCATTATATTGGCCCTGTTCGGGGTGCTCACCAATTGGGGCTTGGTCCGGCTTGAACGAAGGCTGACTACCTGGAAGGAGGAGATACATGCCTGACGGAAAAGGTTGACCGGGACATAGACGCAAGGGGGGCGATGGTAGATTTGAGCGCCTGACGTTTGATCGGTTATTCTGATAAGACTCAAGGAAACTGTTCGAAAGCGAGGAGGAAAGCAATACATGAAGGGTGGAACGGACAAAACCAGGAATTGGATCATCAGTGCACTAGTACTGCTGACGATCCTCGCGCTGTCAGCGATGGCGGGGTGCGGTAAGACGCAGAACCAGCAAAGCAACCAGGCCGTCTCTAAAATCAGGGTATTTTATAATCCGACGTGGACGGGTACTTTCGATCTTCTTCTGGTTGCGGACGCAAAGGGCTTCTTCAAAGATGAAGGGCTGGACGTTGAGTGGGTGAACCTGTCGAATGACCAGTACACGGCCGCCCTGGACAGCGGCAAGATTGATTTCGCGCCCGGCGCCGGCTACACGTACTTCATAAATGCATATAACAAAGGCCTCAATGCGAAGGAGGTGGTGGTGACCAGCCTGCCCCTCAACCCGGGCAGGGGCCTGATCGGAGAGGGAACCGGCCTTTTTGTTTTGAAAAAATCCGGCATCAAGGAAGCGAAGGACTTGGTCGGCAAGAAAATCGCAACTACCACCATCAGCTTTCAGGGGAGCTGGTTTCTGGGCTATTGGCTGCACCAGCACGGGGTGAGCCTTGACCAGGTAAACCTGGTGGAGATTCCTCTCGCCCAGCAGATACAGGTGCTGCGCAGCGGCGCCGTCGATGCCCTCCTGACAAGCGGCCCTGTTGCCCTGAATCTCCTGGCGTCGGATGATAGCGTCAGGCTTTTCGATCAAGCCGACCTGGCGGGGAACCGCTTTATCACCAACCTCGGAACAATGGTAAACGGCAATTTTCTCAAACAGCACCCCGAAGTGGTGCGCAAGTATGTCACTGCAATCGCCAAGGCGGCCGATTGGGCTAACGGGCACCAGGCAGAGGTGATCCAGATAGACATAAACAAGGGATACATCACACCGGACCAGGTTACGGGACTGTACGGACCTGACTTGAGCAAAGTGCGGTGGGCCGAGCACGGGCTGCAAGTCGAGGATGATATCAAATTCTGGTTGGGGCTTGACGAGGACCAGGGGCTTGTACCGAAGGGGAAGATCAAGGTTACCGACCTGTACACCAATGAGTTCAATCCATATTACAAACCGTAACGTGTTAGATTAACGTGTTAGATTTAAGGAGGGAGGATCATATGGCAAAGCAGGAGATCTTGAACAGGCTGGCACAGGCGGTTATCGCTGGAAGCGATGAGGATGCCGCCTCAGGAGCGCAAGAGGCAATCGCCAGCGGTGTCGACGCCACCGAGGCCATCATCGAGGGTTTGACGCGAGGGATTAATACCGTCAGCCGCTATTACGAGACGGGACGGTACTTCCTTCCCGAAGTGCTCTTCGCCGCATCGGCGTTCGAAGTGGGTGTGAGTGTATTAAAGCCGCACATCAAGACGGCATCTGACAGCCCCGGTGTCGTGGTCATCGGAACGGTGCAAGGAGACACCCACGATATCGGCAAGAACCTCGTCGCCCTCTTGCTATCCGTCAACGGATACGAGGTGCACGACGCCGGGCGCGACGTGACGCCAGCAACCTTCGTCAGCAAGGTGCGGGAAACCGGGGCGAATATCCTCGGGCTTTCGGCGTTGATGACCACCTCCATGGCCAATATGGAGGGTGTCGTCGAGTTGTTGCATAAGGAAGGGCTGAGGGATAAGGTCAAGGTCCTGATCGGCGGGGCGCCGGTGTCGAGCAGGTATGCCCAGAAAATCGGGGCCGACGCCTATGCTGCGAACGCCTTTGAGGCTGTACTGGTGGCCAACGCTCTGGTATTGAAGAGCAAGACGCTGGCGGCCGGTGTAGGATAAGAGGGGCAGCGAGGTGGCAGTCGCGTTTCCCTCGTGATGCGTAGCGGGTCGTAGTGAGAGCTGACCAGAAAACTGGAGGCCCCAACAGTCTGTTGGGGCGCCATCTATTTTTGAGGAGGTGTTGAAATGTCGCATACCGATGAATTGACTTCCAAAGAGCGGGTATTCAGGGCGATCAGGCACGAGGAGATCGACAGGATCCCGATCTTCGGTAATTTAAATGCTGCGGCGCCGCAGTTGATCGGCAGGAAGCTCAATCTGGAGTATTTCACCGATGGGGAGGCCCTGGCCGCAGGGGCGCTTGCCGCATGGGAGCAAATAGGCGGTGATATCATCGCGGTCGGTTCGCCTTCATTGAGCAATGCACTCGGAGCCGACCTGATCTGGCCGGACAACGATTGGCCGACCTTCAACAAACCCGTCATAACGAGCCACGCAGATGCCGACCGCCTGCAGGCGCTCGCTCCGGACCAAGACAAATTTTTGCAGGCGTCCCTCCAGGCGATCCGAATCGTCAAGCAGAAGGTCGGCGACCGGGTTCCCATCAGCAGTGGAGGCGGGTGCATCTTCAATGCGGTCGCCGACTTGATCGGCACGGAGAGGCTCCTGCTCTCCACCCGCAGGGACCCGGAGCTCGTCCACAAGGTTGCCAGGGTGGTCACGGAGACCGCCATCACACACGGGAAGCTTGCGGTGGAGGCGGGCGCCGATCTGCTAGGCATCGGGGGTGCGGTCTCAGGGCCGGCGTGCATGTCACCGAAGACCTACGTGGAGATTGCCCTGCCCTATCTCACAGAGCAGACCCGGGCTTACCATGAGGCGGGAGCGTTCGTCTCCCACCATCCGTGCGGCGAGGAGTACCCCTACGTCGATATCCTCGACCGCACCGGAACGGATATCCTGCATTTCACCGAGCTGTTTGACCTGGCGATCGCCCAAAAGATCTTCGTCGGCCGGATCGCCGTCTCCGGCGGGATTGACCCGTCAAACATTCTTTTCCTGGGTACGCCGGAGGAGGTCGAGGAACACATCAAAAGGGTCATCGAGAGCCTCCCGTACCAGACGGGCGCCATCCTTCAGCCCGGGTGCGGCCTCTCGCCCAACTTCCCGCTGGAAAACCTCAAGGCGATGATCGAGGCGGCGCGGAAGTACGGTTCTTACGCTGGTTGGCAGGCCCACAAAGTCAAATGCGCGTGAGGTTACAGGGTTTAAGGAGAAAACGTTATGTCAGAACAGAGGATCGATAGCGTTGGTTTAACGGGCGTCTTTCAGGATGCGGCCATAGTCGCCGATTCATTGCCTTTGAGGGAAGTCATCTGGCAGCGAGTTGAGCCGGTGCTGGAAAAAACCCTGGTGATCGCCCTTTTTCTTTTATTGTGGGAGCTGGCGCCCAGGGCCGGTCTGGTTAGCCGCACCTTTATACCACCATTTTCCGAGATCATAGTGCAGGGATTCCAATTCCTCCTGGCCGGAAAGCTCATGCCGCACATTGTGATCAGTATCCAGCGGGCGCTGGGAGGGTTTCTGCTGGGTGTGGTTGTCGGTGTGCCGTTAGGGTTGCTCATCGGCTGGCATAAGACGCTGGAGCGCTACCTAGACCCGCTCCTGCAGCTGCTGAGGCAGACCAACACGGTTTCGCTGTTTCCCGTGTTCATCTTATTGTTTGGCATCGGCTACATCACCCAGATCGTCATCATCTCCTGGGTCGTTTTATGGCCGGTTCTCTTGAATACGATCAGCGGAGTCAAGTACGTCGATCCCCTACTGGTGAAATCCGCGAGGTCGATGGGTATCACGAAAGGGGGGCTGTTCACCAAGGTGGTCCTGCCGTCGTGCATCCCGTCGATCGTGACCGGACTGCGCCTCTCGGCCTCCTACTCCTTGTTGATGCTGGTTGTGGCCGAGATGGTGGGCGCCAACAAAGGCTTGGGATATTTAACGTTTAACGCCCAATACGTGTTCTCCATTCACATCGTTTACGTGGCCGTGATCATACTGGCCCTGTTCGGAGTACTCACCAATTGGGGACTCGTCCGGCTTGAGAAAAGGCTGACTGCCTGGAGCGAGGAGATACCTGCCTGACGGAAGCGATTGACCGGGCTATCAACATAGGGCCCTCATTTAAACGTGGAAATTAGGAAGAGGTTGTAAAAATTGAATGTTATCTTATTAGGGGGATTTCTCGGTTCGGGCAAAACCAATTTACTTCTGTCCCTGGCCCGTTTTCTGGTTGATCAGGAAAAGCTGCGTAAAGAAGCGGTGGTAATCGTTGAAAATGAAGTGGGAGAGACCGGTATTGACGATAGGGTGCTGAAAAATGATGGGTTCAATGTGCGGGAACTGTTATCCGGTTGTGTTTGCTGCCAGGTCACAGGAGAATTGGTTGCTTGTATCAATGAAATAGCCGAAAAAAACAACCCCTCGTGGGTGGTGGTCGAAGCATCGGGGATTGCCTTACCCGATCGAATTTTAACCGTGCTCATTAAGCGTGGCAACAACATCCAGCTATTAAAAGAAATTGTTATTGTCGATGCACAGCGCTGGGCCGAACTCTTTGACATCGTTCCCCAGTTGGTCAAGCCCCAGGTTGAAAAAGCTGATATTTTACTGATTAACAAAATTGATTTAATCGATTCCAGGCAATTGTCCGCGGTAGAGCAGAGTATTCGAAAACTTAATTCGCAGGCCCTTATTCGGAAGGTTTCGGCCAAATCAGGTGTAGACCAGGCCATCTGGCAGGAGGTGGTTGCGGGTGGGTGATCCTTTTATGCACCCGGCGATATTTTCGGCCGCCACGCCTATCAGCCTGGAGGGAGAAATCAGCGGAAAAGGAATCAGTACAAGTTTAACGCAATGGATCGATGGTTTACAGCAGTGGGCGCGGACGAATGGCTATCTGGTCGGCCATATCAAGGTGTTCATCGAGGGAGAGCAAAATCTCTGGCTTTCGGCCACCGGAGGTCCGGTCAATCTGCGCCCGTCTACGCAATGGATGGAATGGGCGGCTAAATCCTTCACTTTATACATGACGGCGATTGTCTTCGGTATCGATGATCGAAGTTTGCGGTCAGAGGTCCTCAATCGGTTTGAATTATGGCGGCAAAAGCTGGAAAAATGCTAACAAGGCCGGGCAGCCGTTTCAGGAGGATCTGCGAGCGCTGAGGATCATCAAAAAGAAGGTGGGAGACCAGGTGTTCCTCACCGGCGGCGTCGGGGGCATCTTTAACCTGGCCGGGCGTTTACTAGGAACTCAGCAACTGCTGCTTTTACTCCACAGGGATCTGGAGCTGGTCCATAAGGTTTGCCGTAAAATTGTTGCCGCGCAAATAAAATACGCCGAGGCATTTATCGAAGCTGGCGCCGATTGGGTGGGCATCGGCGATGCCACCTCTTCCCCGGCTTGCATTTCGCCAAAGACCTTTGAGGAAGTGGCGTTGCCCTACCATCGAGAATTGCTCCTGGATGTTAAACGGCTGGGTGCAGTTGCCAGGTACCACCCCTGCGATGGAGAGTATCCGCTTTTTCCGTATCTTGCTGAGACCCGGGGCCGACCTGCTGGTTTTCAGCGAGTTGGTCGACCTGGCTGTTGCCCAAAAAGTATTTGTTGGCCGGATCGCGGTAGGAGGCACGGTCGATCCCTCACAGGTGCTGTTTCTCGGAACGCCGCAGGAAGTGGATGAGCATGTAAGGGAGATCATCGAACGGCTGCCTTTCAAGACCGGGGCAATCCTGGCTCCTGGTTGCGGCCTCTCCCCGAATTACCCGGTGGAGAACCTCAAGGCTTTTCTGGATGCGGCAAGAAGGCATGGCACGTATCACTGAGGAACGCGACCGGGGGAAAGATCAGTTTTTGGTATTGCTTTGGAATGAGACGGATGCCGCTTACGTTTTCAACCAGTGTTAAAAAACTACAAAGGAATGCTAGGAAATGAATAGAATCAATCTTTTCAGTGCCATATCTCTTTACCGGTTTGAGGCTCAGCGCAACCAGTGCGATCGTGGTGATTTGAAAATGACCTGCTTTGTTGAATACTTTGCATGATTGCCTTTTGGGTATTGGGTTAATGGTTGCTCTTTTGGTTTGTGCCTGTATCGGACAATTTCGCTCACAACCTAGGAATAGGGTTGATTCGCTGAAATAAGCCGACCGGCACTACCTACGCGTGACTATGGTGTTGTAGTTCATTTTCAGAGCAAAAAGAAGAATTTGTCAAGATAGAGGAGGGCAAATGGTTAGACGAGAGTTGACCAAGGAAGAGATCGTGCGGACTGCCCGCAGCCTGGGAGCTGAACTGGTAGGCTTTGCGCCCGTTGCCAGATGGGAAGAATATGGAGATCTGCCGGAAGATTTCTATCCTCACCGGGTCTGGCCCCTGACCAGGACGGTGATCGCCATGGCTGTGCCGTCCCTGCTGCCCATCGTGGAAACTAAGATTTCCCACTTATACCGGTCACAGTACAACAACACCAACAGCCTTTTGGACGAGGTGGCCTACCGGCTGGCCGCCTTTTTGAACAGGAACGGCCATGCGGCGATCAATATCTGCCGAGATGGCTATGGACCGGGCACCACGCGGGAAAAACCGGTGGCCGCGTTTGCCCACGTCTGGGCGGGATATTATGCCGGGCTCGGCAGAATTGGCTGGAACCATACGCTGGTGACCCGGGAATTTGGCCCCCGGCACCGCTTGGTATCGGTGCTCACGGCCCTGGAGTTGGAAGGCGACCCCATGGTCGCAGAGGAGTTGTGCAACAGGTGCCGGTTGTGTGAAAAGGCCTGCCCGACTCAGGCTTTTTCGGGGAAGAAAAGCGATAAGTATTCACACATGGACAAATTTGCCTGTATGAGTCGGAGAGAACGGTTTACAGGCCCGCTCTCCCACTGTGGTTTTTGTCTCAAGGTATGCCCTATGGGAGATGATCGAAAGCTCTATCAGGCCGTCAAGAGCAAGAAGTACTTCGATGAGGCGAAAAACCCCGGCGCTTGGAGTTCAGGCGTCGGCGCCAGCATTACCGGATGAAGGGAGATGATGGCTTGGCTCAAGGGGAGTTGTCCAGGATCGAGATCATTAGCCAGGCCCGGAGCCTGGGGGCAGAGTTTGTGGGTTTTGCCCCGGTTGGCAGGTGGGAGGAGTACGGGGACGTACCGGCGGCGTTTCATCCCCACCGCATCTGGCCGCCGGCTGCAACTGTCATTGTGCTGGGCGTTCCCATACGCCTGCCTTTTGGGGATGCATCATCCACCGTGTTGGGTAGGGAGCAATTCAGGGTCACAAACGACCTGTTAGACGAGGCAGCCTACCGGTTAGCGGTGTGGCTAAACGGCAATGGCCATCAGGCTATCAACATTCCCAGGGACAGCAACGGGGAGAATATCGCCGATTACAAACCGGTCGAAGTATTTTCCCATGCCTGGGCCGGGCATTATGCCGGTATCGGCCGGGTAGACCGGAACGGCACCTTTGTGGCTGGGGAAGGCGGCTTCCAGCTTAACCTGGTTTCGATACTGACTGCCTTACCACTGGAGGGAGATGCCACTGACTGAAGGGACCGGGGTTCAGGGGTGACGGTAGCGCACTCATGTAATGCACTCATGATGATGAAAGGGGTTGGCGGTTTGACACAAATTGAATTGACCAAGGCAGGGATTGTCAGCCAGGCCCGGAGCCTGGGGGCAGAGTTTGTGGGTTTTGCCCCGGTTGGCAGGTGGGAGGAGCACGGGGATGTGCCGGCGGCGTTTCATCCCCACCGTTTCTGGGCCGGGGCCAAAACCGTGATCGTCCTAGGGGCCCCGCTCTGGCTGCCGATTATGGAAGCGGCGCCTTCAGTATTGGGACGGGAACAATCCATCGTTACCAACGACCTGTTGGACGAGGTGGCCTACCGGTTGGCGGTGTGGCTGAACCGCAGCGGCCAGCCGGCTGTCAATATCTCACATGACGGTGACGAGGAAGGCATCCGGAGAGAAGACCCGGCAACAATCTTTTCCCACGTTTGGGCCGGACAGTATGCCGGACTCGGTAATGTGGGCAAGAACCACGCTCTTTTGACGCAGGAGTATGGTCCCCGGCTCCACCTGGCCTCGGTATTCACGGCCCAGGAACTGGACGGGGACGCTTTGATCGAAGAGGACCTCTGCAATCATTGTCTACGCTGCCAAAAAATTTGCCCTGCCCGGGCCTTGCTCGGAGATCAGGACCGCAAATATGCCAAACTGGACCAGGCTGCCTGCCTGAATTATGACAAACGACTGCAAAGGGCTTTTCGTGAACCCTGCGGCGCTTGCCTGAAGGTTTGCCCGGTGGGTGAAGACCGGAAACTCTTTCAGAGCAACAATTTTCAGAAATATTTCGAAGAGCGGAAAATATTGGCCAAAAACCCCGCCGCCGAGGAATACCGGGATTGGGTACACATTCGCAGTTACGGGAGCTTGCCCCTGGAGGGGGATCCAGGGCAAACACTTTAACCCCCTTGGAAAATGTCCGGGTCTTGACGCGGGCGGTGAAAGGGGACAACTTTGCGGAAAAAGAGTTATCGGGAGAATATGAACATGAGAACAGCAGTTTTGGCCTGTAAGACCATAGCTGACGAGATCAAACTGGCCATGGGGGTAACAGGCTGCAGCTACCCTGTATATTGGGTTGAATCCGGATTGCACCGGACGACAGAACTATTAAATAGGCGTTTACAGCAGGAGATTGATCAGATCGGTGATGTCCAACGTGTACTGTTGGCCTTCGGTTTTTGTGGCAATGCCCTGATCGGGATCAGGCCATCGCGGTTCCAACTGATTTTCCCGCGCGTAGATGATTGCATAACCCTGATGCTTGGTTCCCGGGAACGATCGAAGAATAAGGGCACTTACTATCTCACCAGGGGCTGGTTGCAGTATGAAAACAACATTTGGGAAGAGTACCGGCATACCGTTAAACGCTATGGTCATGAAAAGGCTGTGCGTATTTTCAATATTATACTAGGGCAGTATCATAGCCTGGCGATCATCGATACCGGCGCCTACTGCCTACAAGAATTCCTTTTAAAAAGTGAAACTATAGCGAGTGCTTTGGGTTTAAAGCACAAAGTTATAGCAGGTAATATATGTTACATAAAAAAGTTATTGACAGGACCCTGGGATGATGATTTTGTAACAATAGAACCTGGAGAAACGATTACACTTGACCATTTGTCTTTAAATAAAACTTCACCTAACCCCATTTTAGACTTCCGGTATAGGGAGAACGGGGAAGTTGGGCAGAGAGACCAGTCATATGATGTTAAACAGTCTTACAAATACATTTAATTGTTGATTAGACTCCCACGCCGCCTGCGGCGGCACCATCAGAGAATGAAAATGGTTTCCACCGGGAATTATTTCCTTTAGCGGCTGGCGAAGCGAGGTCGATTTAACTTGGTGCCTTGAGCCTGTTGATTAGACGGAGACCTCAGCAACATGGTGCACCACAGATTGTTGCTCCCGCAAGGGAAGCACGCAGAGCAGATTGCTCTCTTCTAGGTTACTGCACCAGCCCAATTTTAAGCCGCCAAAGGAGCGTAACACTAATGGATATCGTGTATCAAAGCTGCTGCGGACTTGATGTCCACAAGAAAGCCGTTACGGCCTGCGTCATCACCCCAAAAGGAAAGGAGATCAGAACATTTGGCACTATGACCCGTGATCTGCTCAGTATGGCCGACTGGATCAGTTCTCAAGGCTGTACTCATGTGGCCATGGAGAGGACCGGGGTTTATTGGAAACCGATCTACAATATTTTGGAGCAACTTGGCCTAGAGCTTTTGGTGGTCAACGCCCCGGTTGAAGCCGGCTATGTCGGTTCTGACAACGTGGCCGTGCTCATTGCCGAAGAACCCTTTCACCAGGATGAGATGATGCTGATCATCGATATTGGGACCAATGGAGAGGTAGTGCTTGGAAGTCGCCATCGCTTACTCTCGTCCTCTTGCGCTACCGGGCCCGCTTTTGAAGGAGCATAGATCAAGTTCGGGATGCGGTCTGCCCCGGGTGCGATCGAAAAAGTTGCCATAGATTCGAAAACCTGTGAGTGCAGTACAGGGTGATCGGTGAGGATGGCTGGCATATACCGGAAATGTCGGCAACAGCCAGAGGTATTTGTGGCTCCGGGATTATCGATGCGATCGCTGAACTCTTCAAGTTTGGGATCATCGATAAAAGCGGGATGTTCAGCGAAAGTGCCGTAGCCCTCTATGTCGGCGCCAGGATCTTAATGCACAAGTTGGGCGTGGACAAAGTGGCTCGAGTGATCCTGGCTGGTGCCTTTGGTAGTTATATCGATAAATAAAGCGCCATGATCATCGGCATGTTTCCTGATTGTGACCCCGAACGCATAGAAGGAGTCGTTAATGCTGCCAGAGATGGAGCCAAGCTGGCTCTGCTGGATAAGGATATGCGGCTGGAAGCCCAAGCTGTAGCTAATTTTATCGAGGTCATTGAAATATCCGTAGAATCCGATTTTCAGAAGTATTTTCTAGAAGCCCTCGTTTTCCCACATGCTGTTGATCGCTTTCCTCATGCGCAGCATATCCTGGAACAGACTCCCCAAAGCTGACTCGGCGATCAAGCTCTGCTGTGAATTAGAAGTGCCTCTCGCACACCGTCAGCATTAATAGATATGCATCCTCTTTGTCCAGTAAAAATCCTGATTTAATTAGTGCTCTGATGCGGTGCGTCGAGAGCTTGCAAATAAGCCGCCGGATCTCTATAATAAAAAAGTGCAGAATGTAATGCCGAAGTGGCGGAATTGGCAGACGCGGCGGACTCAAAATCCGTTCCTGGCGACAGGGTGTGGGTTCAAGTCCCTCCTTCGGCACCAGCGTTATCCACACCTGCAAAGGTGAACTTCAATATGACCTTTACCTCTTCATTGGGGTAGAGGTCTATTCTTTCCACCAAGAAATCAAGTGTCTTTTTGGCGTCCTGGGGGTTGTCGTCGGCCATGTTCACAGTATCCAGTAGATGGTTGAAGAAGTCGGTAAAGTGCTTCCGGGTGAATCCATAGTCCGTGCTGATCTGTGCTAATTCATCCTTCAACGTCTGGCGGCGCTCATCGTATTCCTTTATTCTGTTGGCTGTATCTGAAGTTTGGATGCCCTGTTCCACAAAGTCCAGGAGTTTACTGATTTTGTTGGTATATTCTTGGATCTCCTTCTCTATCGGACCGCGTTGGGTGCCTTTCTTTTGCTCCTGGGCGCAATATTCATCATATAAGGCATCGGCTAGACCCTCCCGGCTAATCACTTTTTGCAGTTCCTCCATGACCCGCTGCTCAAGAACATCCTTCGGCCAAAGGTGATTAGAGCACTCTGCTGCCTTCCGTTTCTTTCCCACGCACTGGTAATAATAATACTTTGCAGAATTCGCATCTCTACGCTGCGAAGTGCCAACCATCGGAGATTTGCAATCGCCGCAGCATACTTTCCCGGTGAGAAGGTAGTTAGTACCACGATACCGAGGTCCCTTCCTGCGCCC
>JBEKKU010000021.1:0-22538 GCA_050010575.1 Thermacetogeniaceae bacterium
CATCCATCTTGATCCCCATCTGCAGATCAACGTTCTCAATCCGCCTGCCCACCTCTACGAGGGGACCCGGAGCGATCTGAACAATAACTCCATCGTGATGCAGATCAGGTATGGTCAGGTTGTTTTCCTGCTGACCGGAGATGCGGAAGAAGAGGCCCTGAGTAACCTGGCGGCGGCAGTGCCGGTGGCGGGATCACCGGTTGCCGATCTGCGGGCTGATGTGCTGAAGGCGCCCCACCACGGGAGCGCCACCAGCACCGATGCGGGCTTTGCGAAACTGGTCGCCCCGCGGTTTGTAGTGATCAGCGTGGGCAGGAACTCTTTTGGCCATCCGGCTCCCGAGACCCTCAAGTTCTGGCGTGACCGGGGGGCCACGGTACTGCGCACCGATGAAGCCGGGGCGATCATCTTTGAAACCGATGGCGAGAGACTGTCATTGAAAACTCCCGCGCCTCAATCCAGCCAGGTGGCGATATCGGCCAGTTGAGGCCGGGCGATCGGCGCTGGATGTCAATCCCCAAAGCTGATCCCCACCGCCCGGGCGGCGTGTATCAGTTGCCCATCCGGAAGGACGTGGGAGGGACAGCTGGCCGCTTCGGCCAGGGGCACGGGGATCACCTGGGTGCCTTTTAGGGCTACCATGCACCCGAAGCGGCCCTTCAGGGCCAGTTCGGCGGCAGCTACACCGAAGCGAGTGGCCAGGATGCGGTCGGTGACCAGGGGGGAGCCGCCCCGCTGGACATGGCCCAGCACTGTTACCCGGGCCTCGATGCCGGTCTCCTGTTCCACCAGCTTGCGGACTACCTCACCGATGCCGCCCAAGCGCAGGGGGTCGCCGCTGCCGGCGATCCGCTCCCGGACTACCTGGCCGCCTCCGGGGGCGGAAGCGCCTTCAGCCACCACGATGATGCTGAACAGTTTGCCCTCCCGCTGTCTGACCCTGATCTTGTCCGCCACGCTGCCGATCCCCCAGGGGATCTCCGGGATCAGGATCACGTCCGCGCCCCCGGCGATCCCGCTCCAGAGGGCGATCCAGCCGGCATAGCGCCCCATCACCTCCAGGATCATCACCCGGTGGTGGGATTCGGCGGTGGTATGCAGCTTATCCAGGGCATCGGTGGCGGTGGCTACTGCTGTAACAAAACCGAAGGTCTGGTCCGTGGCGGCCAGGTCGTTGTCGATGGTCTTGGGCACGCCGACGATGGGAGCGCCCCGGGAGCACAGCTTCTGGGCGATAGAAAGGGTGCCGTCGCCGCCGATGGCGATCATGCACTGTAGCTCCAGGCTGCGCAGGTTCTCCAGCAGGGTGGCGCTGGCGTCCCGGTACTCGTTCACTCCTTCAGCGTTATGCACCGGGTAGTTGAAGGGGTTGTCCCGGTTGTTGCTGCCCAGGATCGTCCCGCCACGGTGCACCAGCCCGGAGACTGCCGTCCGGTCCAGGGGCGCCCACTGTTTTTCGATGACACCGCGGTACCCGTCTTTAAATCCCAACACCTCAACGTTTTGGGACAGGAGGGTTTTGGTGGCCGCCCGAATCACCGCGTTCAGCCCCGGGCAGTCTCCTCCTCCGGTAAGAATCCCCATGCGCATCTAACCATCACTCCCCTTTATTTTTTTAATAATCTAGGAACGAGAGGAAAGCCAGCCAGCTTATACTGCGGGTTCTCTGGTCAGCTTGAAGATCACCGTCCGGTCCGGATCGGGGCAGGACCAGGTGCTGGGCTTATCCCCTTTGACCCAGGGGAACTTGCCGCCAAACAACAGGGCTGATACTGCCAGCTCCAGCGAGGCGTACGCAAAATGGCAGAGTCCGCCGGGCAGGAGGTGCGTGAATTCAAACTTGTCGCCGATCTGATGGCCGTACGTGCACTTTCCCTCACCCCGGATCTCCACGACCTCCGCAATCACCCTGTACTTGTATTCGGGCATACTGATCCCTCCTATAGATAGTATTGCTTACTGAATTAGATTTGTTGCCTCTTTATTCCTTCCGCCTATGGGTGTAGATGATAAATTAAGGCCGAACGGGTTCCAAGTTGCTTGGCATATACATAGTTTGGAAGAGAGTTTTTTAATTGACGAGGAGGGAAAAGCTTTGGGAGAGAATGATATCTCGGAGATCCTACGGTTCCTGGAGTCGATGGACACGCCGGACCTGTCCATGGTGGGCGAGTTTCTGCAGGCCAAGGGAGTATCTGCTGAGAAGCTGCGCCTGGCCCAGGAGATGCTGGAGCAGATGGGGATTCGCTACGACAGCCAGCCCCAGGAATTGCCGGATCAAGGGGACCTGATGTCCCTGTTCAACCAATTGTCCTCTGGTCTTGACAGCCGCACCCGCCAGCAGTTCGAGGGTTTGTTGGACCGTCACGGCCGGCAGGGTTCCCAACTGAGTTCATCCGAAGATGTGGTCAACTATCTCAGGGACCTGAAAAAAGAATAATTTCCCAAGGGTACTATCGCCCTGGGAGCTCTTAAAGGGCTGCCAATTAGACAGACTGCCGATTGGATGAGAGGATATACTGGAAGCAGGAACAATGCCGGCCGGCGGTGTATACAAGTAATATGATGACATCGATCCGGCCGGTCACCCGGTCGAGCCCGGAAAGGGGATCAGGCGTGCCTGTTTTCAGCCAGTTTGAAGCCAGCCAGCGGTTACAGCGGGGAGAAATTCCGGGTCTTCTGTTGATTCACGGAGAGGAGCGGTATCTGGCCCGCGGGTTGATCCATACCCTGAAGGCAAAGTTGGCGAGTGAAGAGGCTGCCGACTGCCTGGAATGGGACCAGGAGGATGGGGCGACGGAGTTGTATACGGCTCTGACCACCATGCCCTTTGGGGCGGGTACCCCGGCGCGGAGGCTGGTGGTGGCCCATAACCCCGACGCTGACATCTGCCTGCCATGCCTGAAGATGATCGGGGACCCATCCCTGGTGCTGGTCCTACTCTTCGACACCAGGCTGAATGCCAATGATAAGCTATGCCGGGCTGCAGCAGGGCCGGGCTGGGTGGTGGAGTGCCCTCCCCTGAAGGGTAAAAACCTCACTGCGTGGGCTCAGGGCGAAGCGCGCCTCCTGGGGAAGCAACTGCCTGGGCCGGCGGCGGAGTATCTGCGCTTTCTGTGCGGGGACAACCCCGGGCTAATCAGCCAGGAGCTGGAGAAGGCTATTTTGTATATGGATGAAGGCATGTCGCAGATCACCGTGCGTGTGCTCCAGGAAACTGGCAGCCGCAGTGCCAGCCGGAGTATTTTTGAGCTGGTAGACGCAGTAGCGGCTAGAAAGAGCGGTCACGCCTGGGAGTTTCTGGGTGATCTGTTAGACCAGGGCGGGGCGCCCGTCTACATAGCCAACATGCTGGCCAGGCATTTCCTGCAGCTTTTAGAGGTGTCGCTGTGGGAACAGGAAGGCGCTGCTCCCCAGGCGATCTCCAAAACCATGGGCATACACCCCTATGTTGCCCAGAAGCTGCACCAGCAAAGGGCTTCCTTTACGGCGCCCGCAGTGGAGGCGATCCTGTCCATGCTGTTGGACCTGGACCGGTCTCTCAAGCAGGGACGGGGAGATCCGGGCCTGCTGCTGGAAGCGGCAGTGGGCGAGATCTGCAATCAAAAAGTCCATGATAACCAGAAATACCAGCGATACTAAGGACGGGACGAGGTTTTAACCATAATATCTGTCAGAACTGCGAAATAACCACCTTCGGGTGTTTATAATTTTAGTGGGGGTGAGGACGTATGGGTAAATTCAACGATTGGCTGGCTGATTGCCTGGCGGATGGCTTGAGCAGCATGGCCTGCTTCTGGATCATCACATCGATGGTGATCGTAGTTCTTTTCTGGCAGCGACCGAATAGCATGGTAGGCTGGATCACCTATATTTCAACGGCCATATTCCAGGCTTCAGCGCTTCCGGTGCTGGGTTTCGTGAGCAACAAGGAAAGTGCCAAGCTGCAGGCATTGATGCAGGAAACACATGATACGACCATGAATGAACTGAAGCTGATCGGCGAAGACCACGACGAACTTCGGGAACTGGTCAGGCAGGTACATATCAAGGTGAAGGCCGGAGAAGTTGATGTCACGGTTACAGAAGAAGAAACGCCGTCCAGCTAGAAGATGGTGGATAGCGTGCAGGGTTTGGCGCAAGAAAAGCTTATTTCCAATCAAAAACCTCCCGCCTGGCAGACTGGGAGGCCGCGTTTTTGATCCGTATGATGGACTCAGTTTCCGCTGGTATCCCTATCCAGCGGCTGATGTTTTTTTTATGGACTGGAACTTTTTAGCCAACTGGGCCTTTTTCCGGTCCCTGGTATTGGGATGCAAGATTCCGTTGGTTGCTGCTTTGTCAACGAGGCGCGTCGCCTTGTCAAAGGCCGTCTCCAGGTTTGCCTGGTCGCCTGTCGCTGCCGCCTCTTCAAACTTCTTGATCGCTGTCTTCATGGCGGACCGCTGTGATGTATTGCGGACGGCACGCTGCTCGGATAGCTCTGCACGTTTCATTGCCGAATGATTTTTTACCACTTTGTCACCCCCTTTGACATACCGCTCAGGGCAAAAATAGCCAATTAATATCCTACCATGAGTCCCCTGAAAATGCAACCCGTAATGCCTGTTATTGTAATGCCTATGATCCATGAATCGGGCGAGAACAGCTAGCAACATTACAATAAAATGGCATAATGCTCCCAGCCAATTACATATATGTCGTAGTACAGGAGTACGGCGACATAATTTTCATGAGCATTTTATAAATCCCAATCTCAAATTGACAATCATGGGGGAGGTCTTGTGTTAATGTCTGACAGCATCAATAAAGAGATAGCCCAGCAGGACACAGCGGATGGCAGGTTAAACGATGGCGGCGCCGAGAGGGGAAGATGGGCCGAATTTACTGCCAGCGTCTTACAACCGTACAACTTCAGCGAAGCGATCGCCCTGCCGCTCTCGGGAACCCCGATGGTCCTGGCAGCCCTTACAGGCGCCCAGGCATTGGGTCTGGACGCCGGCGACCGGGTCTGGTTGGCCGGTACCATTGGCTGGCGGGCAGTTACGAACGGTAAAGGGGTAACCAGGGTGGACGTGATTTTCAGGATTTTCCGCAACACCCCGGTGACCGGCCTACAGCTCTTCAGCATCCGTGAAAGTGCGGAGTCCGCATTCGACAACTTTGAAGCCACGAGCTTTGATCACGTCGATATCAATCCGGCAGCGGACGGCAATACATTGGTCTCTTATTTCCTGACCGCTGAACTGCCTCTGGCAGGTAGCGCGGCGACGGTCATCGGTCCGGTCACGTTTATAGCTTCGGAGTTGGAACCGGGCCACAAGCCGCCAGGCTGTGGCTAACCAGGCAAGCGGGCGCGGCGCCAGGCGCCCCGGAAGCCTCGGAGCCTGTCTTTGCTCACCACGAAGGGGGCAATATGATAGCAGGATCTATCTTCCATGACGGCGAATCTGTAGTTAATTAAATATCGGTGCATATTTACGATAAAAACAAGGATATGCTAGCTATTAAGAAACCTGCCTGTAGAACGACGTTCATAGCCGGAGGGAGATCCTTGCGCACTGCGGAACTGCTTGCCGGGAACGAACGGCCGGCGCCCTGCGGCGAGCGGCAGTTGACCCGGGTTTTGTTTGGATTGGAAGAGGAGATCTTTATCACCGAGCCGGACAGGCCCACCCTGCAGTCTCTCTATTACCTAGCCAAACTGCTCTGGTGTTCACCGCGTGTTTTCTACGCCCACACCGCCTGCAACTTTTCCCGGGGCAAGGACCTGCGCTTTGGCCTGATGAGCGGGATCGAGATCTCCACCGAGACCCATGCCGACAGACAGGCGCTGCTGTCGGATCTCGCCCAGCGCCGCCAGGCCCTGGCTGAGGCTTGTCCGGCTCTGCTGGTGCCCCTTGGTCATCTGCTGGATCATGATGAACCTACCAATGTCTGCGGAATGCACCTGCACCTGAGTGGAATGCCGGATTTTGACCGGGCTTACCGGAACCTGATCTATTTTCTGCCGCTGCTCACCCTGATCGTCGCCAACGCCCCGGGTTTTGGCGATTATTTTTACGGCCCTTCTTACCGTTGGGCCAATTCTTTTGCGGTGGGGCCTTTGCGGGACGACCGGATGTACCGGTTTCAGGACGTGATCTTTTCCAAACGCCTGGGCACCTTGGAGATCCGGGTGTTTGATCCGGTCTGGGACCTGGGACTGATCGGGATCTTGCTGGATTGCGTGGAGGCGGTGCTGACAAGCGACCGGAGCTACCCGGGCTCGCCGGAGCAGTACAACCGCCTGCGGTCGCTGGTTGCCCATCACGGCTACATTGAAGAGTTGAATCCTGTCTACCGGAATTTACGAGGCCTGATTGATTTGCCCGAGCGATTGTTCCAGCAACCGCCAGCCTACATCGTCTGGAATCTGTTCTCCGAATATGGTGTACAGGCGACTTACACCGCCCTGGACAGTGCTTACCGGGGCGGACCCCTGGAGCCACGCGACCCGCCCCCGGTAAACGTGGAGTGGGCCAAGATCGCCGCCGGAGTCTGCGGGTATTACCTGCCCCGCCTGCCCTATAGCATTCGAAAGGTGTGGCAGGAATGGTAGCCGCTGTTGGTGCTGTAATTATACTTCTGGCTCTACTGCTGATTGGCTACAGAGCCTGGTTCTACCGGGACCCCGTGCGGGTGGCCCCGGATGGCCAGGGCCTGATCATCGCCCCGGCGGATGGCAATGTGATCTACATCAAGCCCTTCCAGAATGGCCAGGTGGTCTCTGAGAAGCTGGGCCAGACAATTCTCGTGGAGGAGATCACCAAGGCGCCCACCTGGTCCGACCATGGCTGGATCGTAGGGATCTACATGTCCCCCCTGGATGTGCACTTCAACTATGCTCCGGTGGCCGGCCGGGTTGCAGGGATCGTCCACACCCAGGCCAGGGTCAACCTGCCGATGGTGGACTTCTGGGAGTACGTTAGGCTCACCTATCTGCGGCGCACGGTGGACCTGTTCAGCCACCGCTACCGTCTGGTGAATGAGCGCCTGACCCTGTTTCTGGATGCAGGGCAGTTGCAGGTAGTCCTGGTGGAGATCGCCGACCGGTTTGTGAACAAGATCAGGTGGTTCATCAAGGACGGCGAACCGGTCCGGACGGGGCAGAAGCTCTCCTTCATCGAGAGGGGCTCCCAGGTGGATCTGGTGATCTTCAGTGACGAGGTAGAGTTCGCGGTTCAGGTGGGGCAGCAGGTCTATGGCGCCCAGACGGTGATCGCTACGTTCCAACCGACCGGCAGGTGATTGGGCTCACATGACACCGAACCACGTCTATTTTTTACTCTTTGGCCTGCTGCTGATCGAAGGCATGGGAACGCCGGGTGTCCCTTTTGAGCCGGTTTTTATAGCGGCCGGTTATCTTATCCGGCAGAGTCAGATGAGTTTTTTCGTAGCTGTACTGGTGGGGGCCGTGGCCAACCTGGCAGGCAACGCCCTGGGTTACTGGCTTGGCGCCAGTACGATGCCGGTCCTATTCAAACGCTTCTCGCGTTTCAGACCGACCGAAAAAGGCCATGCTCTAGCCCGGCATTGGTTCGACCGGTACGGGGGGGTGACGGTGGTGGTCTCCCGCTGGTTCGGTGTGATCCGTACCCCCACCATTATCTGCGCAGCGGCCATGGGCATACGCCCTGCACCCTATATATTTTACTCGGCCATCGGGGCTTTTACCTGGACACTGGCCTGGCAGTATGGCAGTTGGAAGGGAGTCAACATCGTGCTGCGGTGGTGGGACTGGTACCTGCTGCACACCACCCGTTTGCTGAACGTGATGCTGGCAGGACTGCTGCTGTTGATTGTAGTTGGCGGCATCTATCTATGCCTGAAGAGGTACTATCCATACAGGGGCGGGCAACATGACTAGTATTTCGGGATATTGACCAGTTCTGGCTGGTTGCCAAGAGGACAGGGAGGTGTTTTAGTTGAAGAGGCAGTGCCCGAGAATCCTGCTGGTGGTTTTACTGGGGATCTGTATAGGTCTTACGTCTGGTTGTGCCCGGAACCGGACTCAGCCGGGGCCGGTCCCATTGCCTGGCCCTGTAAAGCCTGACCTGGCTCTGGTGGTATATTATTCTAAGTTCACGGAAAATGACGCTTACCTGGTGCGGGAGGTGCACCTGGTCCAGCAGACCCAGGATCCCAAGCGGGCAGCGGTCGAGGAGCTGATCAACGGGCAGCCGCAGACCCCCGGAGCGTTCCGGGTGCTGCCGAAGGACACCAGGGTGCTCGGTATCAAGGTGGCTCAGTCGGTGGCTACTGTGGATTTCTCCAAAGAGGTGCTGCATGCCAACGTGGGCGCCAGCGGGGAGGCCATGGGCATTCAGAGCATCGTTAACACCCTGACCGAATTTCCGGATGTGACTGCGGTGTCCTTTACCGTGGAAGGCGGTGTCGATCAGCGCACCAGGGACTGGTGGGGGCACGTGGGCCTCTACGAGCAACCCTTCAAGCGCAACCTGTCGAAAGTCGGGGAACCGGTGATCTGGGTTACCGCCCCGCAGCCTGGTACGAAAATCAGCAGTCCCCTGAACGTGACCGGTTCAGCCATGGTCTTTGAGGCCACCGTCTCCCTGCGTCTGGTCACCGGCGACGGGCGCAAACTGGCCGAGAGTCACACCAACGCCAGTATCGGCGCCCCAGGGCGGGGAGACTTTTCCACGAACCTGAGCTTCACCTCGCCGGGCAGCGGCGACGGCTTCCTGGAGGTGTTTTGGAACAGCCCGAAGGATGGCAGCGAATTGGACAAGGTGCGGGTGCCGATCAAGTTCTAATAGTCATGCCCCTGGTTCAGCCATGATGTAAAGAGGCTGCTGATGGGATCTTCCGGTCAGCAGCCTCTGGCATAGATGATTTGTCCGGTTATCGATGGGAATCGCGATAGCTTAGAGTCCCTTTGCAGTTACTCTGCTTCAACGGCTTCATCATCACAGGGCTCATGCTTCTTCTTCTTGCAGGGGTCCTCCACGCTGCAGATATGGTCGATCGGGATGATGATTTTTCCTACGTGTTCGGTGAATTGTTCGTTAGCATTCCCGAAAAGTATGACATCTAACGTTTCTTCTACCGCAACCAATTCGATGAAGTCCCTTCCGACCTCGACGAGCCTGCCCCCGACAGCTTTCTTAACATGCCCGCCGCAGCAAAACTCCACATTTACTATTTTATTAAGAAATTCTTCTTTGAGTTCGAATACAAAAGTTTCGCCGAAAAGGTCGAGCGCCTGATCATCCGCCATTTTGAACCCTCCTTATAATTGTTGGATTATCCTACAATCTATGATATGAAGTACCAGGCTAATAATTGCAAGCCCGTAGAAAAAAACGGCCGATCATGCCCGCTGTCAAATTCAGTCCCACCCCAATCTTCCGGTGTCCAATATTAGCATAATTTACCACTAAAGTGAATAGAATGGTTAAGCAGGGATCATCCGGGAGGGAGAGACGATGCCGGGTCGCGTTGCAGTGCAGCGAGTTGCCGTCTGGCGGGATTGGAAGCTATCATCGTTGTTGCCGTCAACCGCGGCGCTGATCTTTTGCATCCTGCTCTGGGCGGCAGGGCAACTGGTGCCGCGCTTTGTCTCCTGGCAGGGCTATTCATTTCAGAGCCTGCTGGCCTGGGGCCTGCCGCATGCCGTGGCGGATAACACGGAGGAGCAGCGGCCTTTGGTGAACCTGGCCCTGCTTGGCCTGACAGGGATCGACCCCCAATACCTCCCCGGCATTCTCGAACAGGGGCTGCCGGCAGCCCCGGAGGCCAGAGGAATGGCGGCAGCCTCAAGCGCTCCTACCTTTGGAGCCGGGGTGGAGCACCCCCTGAATGCTGCCGGATCTTCCGGGCAATCTGTAGACCTGTCACAGCAGCCGGCTTTGGTGGCCATCTACCACACCCATAATGCCGAGACCTACATTCCATACCAGGGCCAGGCCAAGGTCGAAGGGCAGAACGGTGGGGTCAGCCTGGTGGGGCAAGAGATGGTGAATGTGCTGGCGGGAGCGGGGATCAGGGCAGTGCATGACCTGACCATTCACGATTATCCGGACTTTCCCACCTCCTATCTCAAGTCGGGGCCCACCGCCAGCCGGCTGGTGCAGCAGAATACGCAGCTGCAAGCCCTGCTCGATGTGCACCGGGATGCCGGACTGCCGGTGAAGGAGACCGCGCACGTGGGCAATGAGGATTCGGCCCGGATCATGATCGTGGTGGGAAACGACAATCACCTGCCGTACCCGCATTGGCAGTGGCAGGAGAACTACGCCTTTGCCCAGAAAGTGGCCCACCGCCTGCAGGAGCAGTATCCAGGAGTGCTGAAACAGGTGATGCTGAAAGATGGCCGCTATAATCAACATCTCTTGCCTCATGCGATCCTGGTGGAGGTGGGCAGCGACAAGAATACCCTGAACGAGGCCCTGGTGGCAGCCCGCTGCTTTGCCACCGTTCTAGCCGAGGTGATCAAGGAATGACCCGGGGCTGAGAAGCCGATTGTTTCAGCAAAAGCCGGCCACCACAGGCATGGCGGTCATGCCTGTATATATTTGCCTCCGCAGGAGATATTAGTAGCAAAAACGGAGGCGGAGCCGGTTGGAAAGGTGGCAGCAGTTGACGGTCATTCTCGTATTCACCCTGCTGCTGGCGGCCGGGTTGAACTACACCGGGCGCAGCATGCACCAGGCCATGGGAGGAGACAACAAATACTACACCTTTCTGTTTCCCGACCTCAAGAACCACCAGGTGGTCTTCTGCGGGCGGTCCTTTACGGCGGATCAGGCGGAGAACCTGTGGGAACGCCGTGCGACCGTTTTCAATAAGCTGTTGCCGGCCACTCACCTGACCTTTTTGAAGCAGATGATCGTTGGCCTGAAGGACCGGCTGGCGCCTGTGTGGTCATCCCCCAAAACCCTTTTGTTGAACCTGTGGGAGAAGGCCCTCTCTCTCCAGAAAGAGTGGTTGCCCCTCCGCCTGCCGTCTTACTAATCGAGAGACCGTCAGGCCGCGAACTGTCCAATCCTTTTCATGTCAGGCACAACGTGGTAGTATCTATAGTCAGGTGCCTTTTATTTGTTTGTTTAGGGAGAATACAATGGCCGAAGCAAGCGCCAGAGGGCGGCTCGCCCGGGCAGCCCTGCTGCTCACCGCCGCCACGATCACTTCGCGGCTCATGGGATATGTGCGGGACGCCATGCTCTACGCCCAGTTCGGGCAAAACCGGTATACAGACATCTACCAGGCAGCCTTCAAGGTACCGGACTTTTTCTACGCCCTCCTGGTCGGGGGGGCTTTGAGTTCCGCCTTCATTCCGGTCTTCGGCGGCTACCTGGCCAACAAACAGGAGGATGAGGCCTGGTACGCGGCCAGCAGCCTGTTCAACCTGATCTTCCTGCTCCTGGTGATAGTGATCTCCCTGGGGATGATCTTCGCTCCCCATTTAGTATTCATTCTGGTGCCTGGTTTTGATGCCAGCGGAATCGCCCTGACCGCTCACCTGACCCGGATCATGTTTGTTCAGACCCTGTTCATGGGGCTGGCCGGGATCATGATCGGCGTGCTGAACTCCTACAAGCGGTTCACCGGCAATGCCCTGAGCATCATGCTCTACAACGTTCCGGTGCTCCTGATCGGCCTCTACCTCTTTCATCGCCCGGCGCTCTTGAACGACCCCGCCCGCGCCATCTCCTACTACTCCGTGGGAGTGGTGGCAGGGGCGGTGATCAGCGTCATGATCCAATTTCCCAGCCTGCTGCACATCGGCCTGCGCTACCATCCGGTCATGGACCTGCGCCATCCGGGAGTGAAACAGTTCAGCAAACTGGTGTTTCCGGTGCTGATCAGCCAGTCGGTCGCCTACTTCAACACCTTTGTCACCATGAACCTGGCCTCTGGACTGCCCGGCGGCCAATTGGCCGCCTCCAGCCTGGCCCTGCGCATCATGCAGATCCCGCTCGGGTTGTTCGCCCAGGCGATCGGTATCGCCACCTTCCCCACCATGACCGAGCAGGCCGCCCAGGGCCGGATGGACGATTTTCGCCGCACTGTCTCCCTGACCCTCAGGACCACCAATTTTCTGACCTTTCCGGCAGCGGCGGGGCTGGTTGCCCTGGGATTTCCCATCACCCGGCTCTTTTTCCAGTTCGGAAAGTTTACTACCCAGAACGCCGCCCTGACCTCGGTCGCCCTGTTCTACTACGCCTTCGGAATCATCGGCTACTCCGCAGAGATAGCCTTGTCCAGGGCGTTCTACGCCATCAAGGACACGGTGACGCCGGTGCGGATCACGATCGGGATGATCGTGCTGAACATCGTGCTCAGCGTCCTGCTGGTGAAGCCGATGGGCCTGGGCGGCCTGGCTCTGGCCTACTCCACGGCCGGTCTGGTCGAGATGGTCGCCCTGCTGTTGATTCTCAGGATCAGGATCGGGCGCATCGACGGGATGCGCATCCTGTCCTCGGGGATCGGGTCGCTCGGGGCTTCGCTAGTCATGGGTCTGGCCTGCTACTTAACCGCGTTAAAGCTCCAGGCCCTGCTCGGTGTCGCCTCCAAGCTATCCCAATTGCTTGCGGTGAGCGGCAGCATTGCCGTGGGCATCCTGGTTTATTTCTGCATCGCCTACCTGTTGCGGATGGAGGAGGTCCAACTGGCCTTGGAGATAATGGGCCGACGCTTCAGCTCCCACCGGGGGCGCCCGAGCGCACAGTAGCCGGGTGCGATCTGACCGAACTTTTGTTTATGTTAGAGGCGAAGCGTGATATGATCAGTGTCGGGAACGGGCAATACGGCCGGCCAGACTTATGAATGTTATAACTTTAAAGGATGTAATCAGGCATGGATCAGCAACTGATTCGCAACTTTTGTATCATCGCCCATATTGACCACGGCAAGTCTACGCTGGCCGACCGCTTTCTGGAGGTCACCGGCACTGTTGACCCGCGCCTGATGATGGACCAGCTGCTCGACCAGATGGACCTGGAGCGGGAGCGGGGGATCACCATCAAGCTACAGCCGGTGCGCATGCACTACCGGGCTAAGGACGGCCGGGAGTACATCCTCAACCTGATCGACACCCCGGGACACGTGGACTTCAGCTACGAAGTCTCCCGCAGCCTGGCCGCCTGCGAGGGGGCGATCCTGGTGGTGGATGCCACCCAGGGGGTGGAGGCCCAGACCATCGCCAACGCCTACCTGGCAGCGGAAGCCGGCCTGGAGATCATTCCGGTGATCAACAAGATCGACATTCCAATGGCCGAGCCGGACCGGGTCGCTCAGGAGATCGAGGACGTGCTCGGCCTCAAGGCGGACAGTGCCCTGCGCGTCTCCGCCAAGGAAGGCTGGGGCATTCAGGAGCTTTTGGAGGCGGTGATCGCCCAGGTGCCCCCGCCGGCAGGCGATGCTGCCAAGCCCCTCCAGGCCCTGATCTTCGACTCCCACTTCGACTCCTACAAGGGCGCCATTTCCTACATCCGGGTCTTCAATGGCAGCGTGCGGCGCGCCCTGGAGATTCAGATGATGTACTCCGGGAAGAACTTCGAGATCGGAGAGGTGGGCATTTTTACCCCGGCCATGCAGCCGGTGCCGGAGCTCGGCCCCGGCGAGGTCGGCTACCTGGCCGCCAGCTTGAAAAACGTCGAGGATACCCGGGTGGGGGACACCATCACTGATGCCGCCAAGCCGGCGTCAGAGCCACTGCCTGGCTACCGTCAGGTGCTGCCCGTGGTCTATTGCGGCATGTACCCGGTGGAACCGGATGACTATGAGAACCTGCGCGTCGCCCTAGGCAAGCTGAAGTTGAACGACGCCTCCTTCCAGTATGAACCGGAGACCTCGGCCGCCCTGGGCTTCGGCTTCCGCAGCGGTTTTCTGGGTCTGCTGCACATGGAGATTATCCAGGAGCGGCTGGAACGGGAGTATGACCTGGACCTGGTGACCACCGCCCCCAACGTCATCTACCGGGTCACCCTGCGCAACGGCGAGGTGACGACCATCGACAACCCCGCCAACTGGCCGGAACCCGGAGAGACTCTGTCGATCGAGGAGCCCTTCGTCCAGGCGACGGTGATCACACCGACGGAACACCTGGGGTCGGTGCTCGAGCTGATGCAGGAGCGGCGTGGTGAGTACAAGACCATGAACTACCTGTCTCCCCAGCGGGTGCAGGTGGTCTACGAGATGCCCCTGGGAGAGATCATCTTCGACTTTTTCGACCGGCTGAAGTCCCGCACCCGGGGCTATGCCTCCCTGGACTACGAGGTGATCGGCTATCGGCCCTCGGAGTTGGTGAAGCTGGATTGCGTGGTACACGGCGAACCGGTGGATGCCCTGTCGGTGATCGTACACCGCGACAAGGCAGATCCCCGGGCCCGGGTGCTGGTGGAGAAATTGAAGGAACTGATCCCCCGCCAGCTGTTCGACGTGCCCATCCAGGCGTGCACCGCCGGGCGGATCATCGCCCGGGAGACGGTCAAGGCGATGCGCAAGAACGTGCTGGAGAAGTGCTACGGCGGCGACATCACCCGCAAGCGCAAGCTGCTGGAGAAGCAGAAGGAGGGCAAACGCCGCATGAAGCAGGTGGGCAAGGTGCAGATCCCCCAGGCCGCCTTCCTGGCGGTGCTCAGGGTGGACAAGGAGTGAGGCCGGATGCTTGCCCTGTACCTGCACATTCCCTTCTGCCGGCATAAGTGCCACTATTGTGCTTTCAACTCACAGCCGTTGCCGCCGGGCACTGCCGGAGGCAGGCTGGTCCGTGACTACCTCGATTCCCTGCACCGGGAACTCGAACTGGCAGCAGCCGCGCCCGCCATACGGGCACCCGCTGACGGGTCAAGCCTGCACTCCATCTATTTTGGCGGTGGCACCCCCACCGTTCTCGACCCACCTGCATTATGCTCCCTTCTGAAGTCATTGAAACTGCATTTTCACTGGTCTGACGACATCGAGATCACCGTGGAAGCCAACCCGGCCACGGTTGACCAGGCCAGGCTGACGGAACTGCGCCAGGCCGGCTGCAACCGGCTCTCCCTGGGCGCCCAATCCTTTAACGCCCTGGAACTGCAACTGCTCGGCCGGGTACACAGCGTGGCGGATATCTATGCCGCTTGCCGGGACGCCCGGGCGGCAGGCTTCGACAACCTCAGCCTGGACCTGATCTACGGCCTACCGGGCCAGACCACGGCTGCTTGGAGAGAAAACCTGCAGCAAGCCCTCGGCCTATGCCCCGAGCATCTGTCGGCCTACGGGTTGAAACTGGAGCCGGGTACTCCCCTGGCGGAATCGGTAGCCGCAGGGAGGCTGGCTGAATGCGATGAGAATGAGCAACTGGCCATGTGGTCAGAGACACAGCGGCTCACCTCCGACGCCGGCCTCAGACGCTATGAGATCTCCAACTATGCCCGGCCTGGCCGAGAGAGCCGCCACAACCTGGCCTACTGGCGGAACGAGCCCTATCTGGCTTTGGGGGCGGGCGCTGCCGGGTATGTTTTTCAGAGGTCAGAGGCAGAATGTCAGAGGCCGGAAAAAGATTTACAAAATACAGATCTGATGTCAGAGGTCATGGCTCCGTCATTAGAAAATGGTATGGTACGCTATGCCAACTATGATCAGATCGAGACTTATATGGCCGCAGTAGACCGGGGAGAGTTGCCCCGGGCCTGGGAGGAGCGAGAAACCACCCTGCAGGAGCGGGCGGATACGGTGATGATGGGTCTACGCTTGACCGGCGGCCTTGACCGCGCCGCCTTTCAGGCCCGGTTCGGGCACTCTTTTGAATTCTTCTACGGGGAGCAGTTGGCGGCCATGACCGGGGATGGCCTGATGGGCGCCAGCGAGCAGGCGGTATTTCTCACGGAAAGAGGCCTGTTGTTATCCAACTACGTGCTGTCTCATTTCATCTAACCCGGGTTTGTCTGGGCTCCTATTGACAAAAAATGTGGGCGGTGGTATGTTGATTTCAGATTGTTAGCACTCTGCGCAGCAGAGTGCTAACACCAGGGAGAAGGGGGCGCCGATGCAGCTAAACCAGAGAAAGCAGCAGGTTCTGGAGGCAGTGGTCGAGGATCATATCATCTCCGCGGAACCAGTCAGTTCCAGGACGATTGCACGCAAGTACCAGCTCGGCGTCAGTCCGGCTACCATTCGCAACGAAATGGCAGACCTGGAGGAGATGGGATTGATCGAACAACCGCATACCTCTTCCGGTCGTATCCCATCCCAGCAAGGTTATCGCTACTACGTAGACCGGCTGATGCGAAGAAGTGAACTGACAGAGGACGAAGAGGGCCAGATCCACACGGTCTTTGCCCGGCAGGCGCATGAGCTGGCGCTCACGGTACAGCATACGATCAAACTGGTGAGCCGGCTCACCGATTACCTGGTCTTTTTTTCCGGCCCCCAATTGGAGCAGTCTGCCCTGCAGCAGGTGCAGCTGATCGCCCTGGCGCCGAAGCGCGCCCTGATGGTGATCGTCAGCGAGACCGGCTGGGTGGAGAGCAAGTTTGTGGACTTCAGCTTCCCGGTGTCGGGGGAGGACCTGGAGCAGGTGGCGGGAGTCTTGAACGAACACTTCCGGGGTCTGACCTTTTCGCAGATTACCCGCACGGTGCTGAACAGCATCTACCAGGAACTCACCAGACAGCGCCTGCTGGTCGATTACGTGCTGGAAGTCATGGAATCCCTGCATACCGGCGAGCGCTCTGAAGGCCTGTACCTGGGCAGTACCCGCAATGTCCTAAAACAGCCGGAATACCAGGATATTCAGCAGGTGCGCAAGCTGCTGGAACTGGTCGAGAGTGAGCAAACCCTGCGCGAGATCCTGTCAGAGGCCAACCATGAGGGGATCACGGTGCGGATCGGCAAGGAGAACCGGCAGGACCAGGTGCAGGACTGCGGGGTGATCACTGCAGTGTACATGCTGGGCGGCAATATCGTGGGGGCCATGGGCCTGTTGGGCCCGGTCCGCATGAACTATGCCCGGGCCAGCACCGTAGTGGAATGCATCACCCAGTCACTCTCGGAATTTCTGTCCGGTTCCGGCAATTGCTTCTAAACGAGCCTGCGTATTACCTACCGGCCGCAGGTTGATTTGGCATGACCGGATTTGGCCAAGGATAATTATGGTTAAGGGCAACCAGACTGGTCAATGATAATTAGGTCTAAAATTGTTATACTTGAACAGATCAATGCCGGCAACAGGAGCAGGAAAGGTGGCACGAGCTTGAACATCAAGCAAGTAACCGACAGCAAGGAGGTCGACCAGCGCCTTGCTGCCTTGATGACCAATGCTGGCGCCGTACAGGCGGTGGCGGCGGCGGTCGAAGGCACCCTGGGCCCCAAGGGCCTGGATACCATGCTGGTCGACCGGTTCGGGACGGTCACCGTCACCAACGACGGGGTCACCATTCTGGAGGAGATGGAAGCCACCCATCCCGCTGCCAAGATGCTGATCAACACGGCCCGTGCCCAGGAGAAGGAGATCGGCGATGGCACCACCACCGCCACTGTCTGGGCCGGCGCCCTGGTCAGCGAGGGCCTGAATCAGGTGCTGCGCGGGGTACCCGTGGCCCATGTGATCGAGGGCCTGCAGATCGGTATCAGGCGGGCGCTGGAGTGCTTTGATCAGCGGAGACGCCCGGTGCAGGGGTGTGACGATCCCCTGCTGCGCCAGGTGGCCCTAGTCTCCGGTCGGGGCAACGAGGAGATCGCCGATCTGGTGGTCCAGGCGGCCCTGCTGGTAGGTCCGGAGAAACTGGGTGACCCCGGCTTCAAGCTGAGGGACTCGGTCTTTGCCGCTGCCAGTGTGGATAGCGCCGTTTTCGAGGGGGTGTTGATCAGCCGCGGCCGTTGGCACAAGCAGATGCCGGCCAGTATGGAGGCCCCCCGGGTACTGGTCATCGACGACGCCCTGGCCCCGGAGGAGTTAGATGAGGGAGCCCTGGCCACCGAGGCCGGCTTCAACCGCTACCTGGCGCTGGAGACGGAATTTCACGATAATATAGCCAAGATCATCGGGATGGGAGTCAGCCTGATCCTGGTGGACCGCAGGATTGACGACACCGCCGGGGAGATGCTGGCCGATGCCGGGGTGATCGCCCTGTCCCGGGTGGCCACCCGGGAGTGGCGCCGGGCTGCAGAGCATACCGGGGCTTGGCCGGTCAAGCGCACCGCCTTGAAGAAGAACCCGGTGGAATTGGCCAGATACCTCGGCCGGGCACGACGTGCCTGGGAGGATGAGAAGCAGGAGCAGTTCCGGATCGAAGGCGGCGGAGGAAAACCCTGCGCTACGGTGCTGGTGGGCGCAGCCACCGAAGAGGTGCTGGGGGAACGGGAGCGGATTGCCAAGGACGCCGCCAGCGCCGTTCAGGCTGCCTTGAACGGTGGAGTGGTCCCCGGCGGTGGGACAGTGGAGTTGGCGGTCGGGCGCGACCTGGAGGCCGTAAAGCCGGGGCTTAAAGGGATGACCGTTTACGGGGTGGAATGCGTGGCCGCTGCCCTGAAGCGTACCTTCACCCAGATCGTTGCCAATGCCGGATTCAACCCCCTGGAAAAACTGGGGGATGCCGTCTCCGCCCAGATCGCCGCAGGGAGTGACTGTCTGGGTATCGACTGCGACAGTGGGGCCCTGGTCGACTTCTGGGAGCTGGGCATCATCGACCCGCTGCCGGTGAAGACCAACGCCCTGCGGGCGGCCGGCGAACTGGCCCAGGCGGTCCTGCGCATCGATACCATCATCAAGAAGCGGGTGCCGCGCCCAGAGGGCACCGAAGCGGGCACGGCCGGCCAGCGCCTTGATTCTATGCCGAAAAGAGGGGATGACTTTTGAACCAGGAGACAGAGAATAGTCAGGGGCAGTCAGAAGAGCGACGCCAACCGGAACCTGCTGGCGTGGAAGGTGTGGCGCCGGCGTCAGGTCTGGAGAATGCGGTCAACGATCTGAACGAACAGTTAGAGGCCAAGCAGAAGGAACTGGAGGAGGCCCTGCAGCGTTACCTGCGCCTGGCGGCTGACTTTGATAACTTCCGCCGCCGGACGAGGCAGGAGCTGGAAGATGTCCGTAAGACCGCGGCAGAGCGCCTGATCGGCGAGTTGTTGCCGGTGCTGGATAATTTTGAGCGGGCCCTGGCCAGCGCCAGGACCCTGTTTCCTGAAAACGTGGTCACCGGCATCGAGATGATCTACCGTCAATTATGGCATGTGCTGGAGCAATCGGGAGCACAGCTGATGAAGGTAGCCGGCCAGCCCTTCGACCCAACCAGGCATGAGGCCTTCGAGCAGGTGGAGACCGACGATCTCCCCGAGGGAACCGTCATCGAAGAGGTTCAGAAGGGCTATCTGCTGAACGGCAAGGTCCTGCGCCCGGCCCTGGTGAGGGTGGCCAAGCGCCCGTCCCTGGACGAGTTTGCCGAAGTTTGACAAATACCGGATTTGACGGGTTGGCGCACATATAATCTTACAGAGGAGGATGAAGGTATTGGGCAAGGTAATCGGCATTGACTTGGGAACCACCAACTCCTGCGTGGCCATCATGGAAGGCGGCCAGGCGGTGGTGATCCCGAACGCAGAGGGAAACAGAACGACGCCCTCGGTGGTGGCCTTCACGAAAAATGGGGAGCGCCTGGTTGGTGAGATCGCCAAGCGGCAGGCGATCACCAACCCGGACCGCACCATCCGCTCGATTAAGAGGAAAATGGGCAGCGACTATCGCGTTCACATAGACGACAAGGAATACACGCCTCAGGAGATCTCCGCCATGATCCTGCAGAAGCTGAAGGCGGATGCCGAGGCCTACCTGGGTGAGAAGGTCACCCAGGCGGTGATCACCACCCCTGCCTACTTCACTGACAGCCAGCGCCAGGCAACCAAGGATGCCGGGCGCATCGCCGGCCTGGACGTGCTGCGGATCATCAACGAGCCGACTGCTGCCGCCCTGGCCTATGGCATCGATAAGAGCGAGGACCATATCGTCCTGGTGTTCGACCTGGGCGGGGGCACCTTCGATGTCTCCATCCTGGAACTGGGTGAGGGTGTTTTCGAGGTCAAGGCTACCAATGGGAACAACTTCCTGGGCGGCGACGACTTCGACGAACGGATCATCAATTACCTGGTGGCCGAATTCAAGAAAAGCAGCGGGATCGACCTGTCCAAGGACCGGATGGCCCTGCAGCGCCTGAAGGATGCCGCCGAAAAGGCCAAGCACGAACTGTCCGGGGTTACGCAGTCTACCATCAGCCTGCCCTTCATCACTGCCACCGCCGATGGGCCCCAGCACCTGGAGATCACCCTGACCAGGGCGAAGCTGGAGGAACTGATCGAGGACCTGGTCGACAAGACGATCGGCCCCACCAAACAGGCCCTGGCGGATGCCGGTCTGGAACCCAAGGATATCAAACGGGTGCTGCTGGTGGGCGGTTCCACCCGGATGCCCATGGTGGTGGAGAAGATCCGCAACCTGTTGGGCAAGGAGCCCCATAAGGGGATCAACCCGGACGAGGTGGTGGCCCTGGGCGCTGCCATCCAGGCCGGAGTGCTGGCCGGCGAGGTTAAGGACATCGTCCTGCTGGACGTGACGCCCCTGTCCCTGGGGATCGAGACCATGGGTGGCGTGATGACCCGGACCATCGAGCGCAACACCACCATTCCCACCTCCAAGAGCCAGATGTTCACTACCGCTGCCGACATGCAGACCAGCGTCGATGTTCACGTGCTCCAGGGCGAGCGGGGCATGGCCGGAGACAACAAGACCCTTGGCCGGTTCCAACTGACCGGGATTGCCCCGGCGCCCAGGGGAGTGCCGCAGATTGAGGTCAAGTTCGACATCGACGTCAACGGCATTGTCCACGTTACCGCCAAGGATATGGGCACCGGCAAGGAACAGGCGATCACCATCACCGCCTCCACCAACCTGAACGAGGATGAGATCAAGAAAATGGTGAAGGACGCTGAGCAGTTTGCTGACGAGGATAAGAAGAAGAAGACCGCTGCTGAGACCCGCAACCAGGCGGACAGCCTGATCTACCAGACGGAGAAGACCCTCAAGGACCTGGGCGACAAGGTACCCGAAGGGGATGCCGGCAAGATCAACGAGGCCAAGGATGAGTTGAAGAAGGCCATGGAGGGGCAGGACCTTGACCTGATCAAGCAGAAGACCGAGAGCCTGACCAAGGTGCTCTACGATCTCACAGCCAAAGTCTACCAGCAGGCCAACGCCGGGCAGCAAGCCCCCGGCGGCGAGGACGGCCAGGCTGGCGGCGCCCAGGATGCGGGCGAGGCTGATGGCGGGCCGACGGTGGACGCCGATTACAAGGTTGTGGACGATGAGCAGAAGTAACCTGGTGCGGAATATAATGTACTGATTACAGGTTTTTAGGAGTGAGTTGATTGTCCAAGAGAGATTATTACGAGGTGCTGGGGGTCGGCAAGACGGCCACGGAGGCGGAGATCAAGAAATCCTTCCGGCAGTTGGCCCGCAAGTGCCATCCAGATATGAACCCGGAGCACAAGGAGGAGGCCGCCGAAAAGTTCAAGGAAGCGGCCGAGGCCTACCAGGTCCTGAGCGATGCGGAGAAGCGGGCGCGCTACGACCAGTTAGGCCACGCCGGTTTTGGCAACGGTGATTTTGGAGGCTTTGGCCAGAATGCCGGGGCTGATTTCGGTTTCGGTGGCGGTTTTGGCGACCTGTTCGACGTCTTTTTCAACGGTTTTGGCGGTTTCAGTCAGCAGCAGCAGCGACGGGGGCCGCAGCGCGGGGCCGATATCCAGATGGAGCTGGAGCTTAGCTTTGAAGAGGCCGCCTTTGGCGTGGAGAGAGAGGCCAAGATCAATCGCTGGGAGGACTGCAGCGACTGCAGCGGTTCGGGCGCCGCGCCCGGGACGAAGCCGGTCACCTGCTCCCGGTGCAAGGGCGCCGGTCAGGTGCGGATCACCCAATCCATTGCCTTCGGGCGTTTTGAGACGGTGCAGGCCTGCGACCAGTGCCATGGCGAGGGCCGGGTAGTCGAAAAGCCCTGCCCTGCCTGCCAGGGCCGGGGCAAGGTGAAAAAATCTCGCAAGGTCAAACTGACCATCCCTGCTGGTGTGGACAACGGTTCCACTCTGCGCCTGGGGCGGGAGGGTGAATTGGGCGCCAAGGGTGGCCCTCCCGGCGATCTCTACGTGGCCCTGCACGTCAAACCACACAAGTTTTTCAAGCGCCAGGGGGATGACGTGATCTGCGATGTCCCCATCTCCTTTGTTCAGGCAACCCTGGGGGATGAGATCGAGATTCCTACTCTGGATGGGAAGACCAGCCTGAAAATCCCCGAGGCGACCCAGCCCGGCGCCGTGTTCCACCTGCGGGGCAAGGGGGTTACTCACCTGCAAGGCTATGGGCGCGGTGACCAGGTGATCAAAATCAACGTGATGATCCCGTCCCGGCTGACCGAGAAGCAGAAGGATTTATTGAAACAATTCGAAGACCTGGAGCGGGATGACCAGTACCAGTCGCGGGGCAAGGGCTTCTTTGAGAAGATGAAGGA
>JBEKKU010000022.1:0-21750 GCA_050010575.1 Thermacetogeniaceae bacterium
CCTGTTTCGAGCGGTTCGGACAGCCCTGTTTTGAGCGGTTCTTGTTAGGTTCCCAGACACCGCAAGAATCCGGGCAAGCGCCAGGCTCCGATGCAGAAAAAATACCTGAGCCTGACAAGGGTACAAAGGATTAGTGCCATGGAAACCAGGAACCGGAGTGATTGGATAGATCAGATTGTGAAGTTCATCGGGGAGTACACCGGCAATAATCCTGGGTACTCCCCCCGGGTTGTTGCTGAAATCATGAGTAACAAATTTCTGATCAGCGTAGGCGAGGCTGAAAAGCTATTAAGTTATCTAAATAAAGAATCGGCCATGAACCGGCTCTGCCTGACAGCCATGGAACTGAACCTGACCTTCAACTGCAACCTGGCCTGCGATTACTGTTTCGTGCGCAGGAAGAACATCCATGACCGGATGAACTTCGCCACGGCTCAAAGGGCCATCGATTTGCTGTTGGAGCAGGCAGTCGCTCCGAATGTTGTGATCACTCTGATTGGCGGCGAGCCTCTTTTAGAGATGGAGCTGATCAAGAAAATCGTCCCCTACGCCATTGAAGCTGCCCGGACGAGGAATCTGCAGGTAACCTGGGCGATCACCACCAACGGGACGCTGATCAACGAGGACACCTTAAAGTTCTTTGCCCAATACAAGATCAATATGCTCCTGAGCATGGATGGGGGCCCGGAAAACCATGACCGGCATCGCCGAACCAAGAGCGGTGAAGGCACCTGGCATCATATTGCCAGCCGGATACCGCTCATCAAAAAGTATCAACCCTGGCTGAGCGGGAGAATGACCGTCAGCACTGAGGCTCTGGACACTATGAGAGAGGATTTCCGACGGCTGGTAGACCTCGGCTTCAACACCCTGCTGATCTCCCCGGCTCAGGGCGCCAGACCCTGGAGCAAAAAGCAGATAGAGCATTACGGCCTCAACTTTCTGGCCATACTCCATGATTATCATCAACTGAAACAGCGTGGTGTTCCCATCTTTATCGAGGAATTTGAGACGGATGAAAGATACACCGGTTGGGGTTGCCGGGCCGGAAGGAGTTCTCTGGCCGTGGCGCCCAATGGGGAGATAAGCCCCTGTTCAAAGCTGCTGGGTTTGGATGATGAGACTGGCAGGCATATCGTGGGCAATATCAATCAGGAGATCAATGTCAGGCTGTTGCAGCCCTTTCAAAATCCGATCTGCCAACAACCTGAAGACTGCAAACACTGCTTTATGAAATGCTCCGGATACTGCTACGCAGTTAATTTTGAACAGACCGGCAACCACTTTGTCTCCTCAGAAGAACACTGTTTATTCTGGGCAGCCAAACATGAAATAAAGAGCATTGCCAAAACAATGGTGTAAGACCGCCAACCGCTATCAGTAGATAAGCCGGTAGCTGCCCTTATTGCCAACTTGGTCGCGCTTGCAGGCAACCGTGCTGCCTGCAAGCGCGATTCGAGATAGCCTTACTCCCAAAGTGTTCACCATCCCAAATCCTAAGCACAGAAACAGTCATCGGGCAAAGTGTTAGCGCCTCGACACCCACATTTTCTTCTATATTCTAATATATTCTAATTGACGCTACACCTGAGTTTTTACTATAATATATTTAGTTTTCCTAACTATACTGGAGGCGAGATATTTGGTTACTGAAGATACTGACAGCATGCAGGAATTAGAGAGTTTGCTGCACCGGATCGCTATGCAACTCAACCAGCACGTCAGATGTTTCCTTCACAAGAGAGGCTTAAGCCAGTCCCGCTACTGGGTGATTAATAACCTGTCTCTGGACCAGCCGCTGACGATGGGAGAATTGCAAAAGAGATTGGGGCTGTCCTCAGCCACCCTGACCGGGTTGGTGGACGGCCTGGTGGAAATTGATGCGGTCCACCGCTGGCGTGAAGAAAACGACCGCAGAGTGGTCTCTTTGGCGCTCACTCTCGCCGGAGCCAGCCTGCGGACAGAGGTCAACCAATACCGCTCGGAAGTGTTGAGATCGGCCCTGGCCGATCTGCAGATTGACCTGGAATCTTTGAATACCACGCTAAACACTGTCCTATCACATTTGAAACTATACTGTGCCAAAGCGAAAGAAGTGAGAAATACGGATGATTGCCAAGACAGAGCGCAATTATAAATGGTTTGCTCTTTCCTGCACCACGCTGGGCGCCCTGCTCGCCGTCCTCGATGGGACCATCCTGACCATTGCCCTGCCGGTAATCGCCCGGGACCTGCACTCCTCGCTGGAGACCGTGATGTGGACGCTGATGATCTACATGCTGTCGCTCGCTATCCTGGTGCCGGCTATTGGGCGGTTTGCCGATATTATCGGGCGCAAGAAGCTGTACGTCGCTGGGTTTGTTTTATTCACCCTGTCATCCCTCTTCTGCGGGTTGGTCCAGAACGGAGGCCAGTTAATCCTGATGCGCTTCATCCAGTCGGTGGGAGGCTCCCTACTGCTGGCCAACAGCACCGCCATCGTGGCGGACGCCTTCCCCAAATATGAACTCGGTCGAGCCCTGGGGATCAACGGGATGGTAATCTCCGCCGGGTCGGTGATTGGACCGATCTTGGGAGGAGCCCTAACCGCCATCAACTGGCGCTTCGTCTTCTTTTTTAACATCCCGCTAGGGATCATCGGAACCATCTGGGCGGCCGTACAACTGCGGGAGATCGTAGAGCTGCCCCGGGGGCAGAAGATGGACTGGTTGGGTACGATCTTCTTCACCGTCGGACTGACCCTGCTGCTGCTGGCCCTAACCTTCGGTGTGATGTCAGGCCTGACCAGTCCTTTGTTCATCGGTGGCCTGGCCGGAGGGCTGCTATTGCTGGCGGCCTTCGTCTACATCGAGGGCCGGGTGGACCAGCCGATGCTCGACCTCAGCCTCTTCAAGAGCCGCCTGCTGGCGGCGGCCTTCAGTTGCAACTTCTTGAACGGTGTGGCCAGGGGGGTGGTCACCTTCATGATGATTTTCTTCTTCCAGATCATCTGGGGGATCGACCCGCTCAGAGCAGGAATCCTGATGGCCCCGTTTGCCCTGGCGATGATGGTGGTGGCGCCGCTAAGCGGCTGGATGTCCGACCGCTACGGGTCGCGGGAACTCAGTTCCATCGGGCTTGCCCTGTCGGCTGTCGGCCTCTTAGGGCTGGCGCACATGCACACGGATACCTCGATGGCCGAGGTTATGACCTGGATGGTCGTCATGGGGGCAGGCTCCGGCCTTTTCTTCTCGCCAAACACCAATGCCATCATGGGGGCGGTGGTTCCGGAACGGCGGGGGATCGCCGGCGGAACGCGCACCATGATGAACAACTCCGGCACAGTGATCAGCCTGGCCCTGGGTGTGGCCATGATTGGTTCCAGCATGTCCCCTGCAACCATGCAGAATCTCTTCATCGGTACTCAGGTAGGGTCTCAGGGGGTCGTTGTCGCCGAGTTTTTAGCCGGGCTGCACCGAACTTTCTGGATCTCATTCATCATTACCATCATCGCCGCCGTGGTCGCCCTGATGCGCGGACCGCACCAGGCTGGATCAAAACACGAGGCCTATAATCCCGATTCTGTGGCCTGCCAATCAGAATAAGGCGCTCGGTTAAGCAACGCACTTTTCACGAAACCGATGCGAAAGCGGAAGCATGGGAATATCCCATGCTTCCGCCTGTTATCTGTAGACCTGCCCGTTACGACATTCCGCGGCTCCATTTTTCAGCCTTCCGGCTTCTGGCCTGCTGGATTGACGCACGTATTTAAACAAAAAAGATACGTCCAAAAAAGTTTTCTGGCGATCACCAAATTTATTATTGCATTAAGTGTATTAAGTGATATAATGCACTTAGATAATTTAGCACTGATTCTCCCAGCCAGTTCAACGAAAGGAGTGAGTCATATTTGGAAGAGGCCAACGCCAGCGGTCTAATGTTCAAGCTGGACCTGTCAAAACCACTGTGGGAACAGGTTCTGCACCAGATCCGGGGGGCCGTGGCCCGCAACGACCTTCAGCCCGGCGAGAAGATCCCGTCCCTCCGCGACCTGGCACAACAGCTGAAAATCAATCCCAACACCGTCATGAGGGCCTATCAAGAGCTTGAAAGAGACGGTCTGACCGAAACCAGGCGCGGCCAGGGGACATTCATCACCGCTTCCCAGCAAAAGATCGCAGAGGCCAGGGATCTGCTGGCCCAGGAAGCCGTCAGAGAGTTCGTGTCATCAATGAAAGCCCTCGGGATAGATAGACCAGCGGCATGTACTTTATTGGAGGAGGCGAAATGGTCATGATGGCTATTAATCTGGAGAACGTTACCAAGGCATACGGCTCGCAAAGAGCCCTGGACTCCCTGACGCTCGGCCTGTTCGAAGGGCAGGTGACCGGCATCTTGGGACCCAACGGTGCAGGCAAATCCACCCTGTTCAAGGCAATCGTCGGCTTGGTCAGGCCGGATGCTGGCCGGATCACGGTTTTAGACAGCAGGCCATCCTGGAAAACCAACGGGCAGATCGCCTATCTTTCTGACCAGTGCCGCTGGTATGGATCGCATACAGTACAGCACTCTATCGACTATGCGGCAGCGGTGTTCCCACACTTCGACCAGAAGCGGGCAGAGCAGTTGCTAGCATCAATGGGATTGAACCGGGACGTCACTGTCGGGACGCTCTCCAAGGGGCATGAGGCCCGCCTCAAGCTGATCATCTGCCTGGCCCGGGATGTCCGGCTGATGTTGCTCGATGAGCCCTTCTCCGGCATTGACCTGGTCTCCAGGGAGAAGATCATCCAAGGGTTGATCGAGTCTTTTGCCGAGAGAAAACAGACTATTATCATCAGCACCCACGAAATCCGCGAGGCTGAAAGCCTGTTCGATCAGGTGGTTTTCATCGATCAGGGGCAGGTCGTGCTGTCGGGAGAGGTCGAGGCGCTGCGGCAAGAAAAGGGATCGTTAGAATCCATCTATAGGGGGTTGTTTCAATGAACGAGTTCTGGGCACTGGTGGGTAATACGCGTCAGCTCAAAAAAAGCAACGGACTGAGAACGGCGTCCTGGTGGAAAATTTATATCGCTTTTTTCTGCCTGCTGGCCATGGGAAGCCTCTGTTTTTCGATCTATCACGGAACGATTGGCCCGATGGTCCTGCTGATCTTTATTCCCTTCCTGATCTTCGCCGCTTTCGGTCCCTCGATAGGTTTGGTTGGCAGGGAATGGAGCGGCCAGACCGTCTCCTGGTGGCTGACCCTGCCCTATCCGCGGGCGGAATTGCTCTTTGCCAAACTGGTGGGCATGTTCATCCATTGGCTGAAAATCGCCGCCGGATCGGTAGTGGTGCTGGCAGTGTTCGCGGCTGTAGGCATGCTGCTCAACCCCGTGGTATGGACAACTGGGGCGCTGGGCATCGCGGCCGCGGTGGCAGTCAAGCTCTATATCCTGACTATCGCCGCTACGCCGCTGGCGATCACCATGGGAATGCTCATATCGGTGACGCGGCATTCCCGGTTAAGGCCGCTCATGCCGATCATCATGATCATGGCCATATGGCTGGCCACTTCGGCTATCAACTATGTTGTTATCAGCCTATTTCACAACACCGCCGGGGATGTGGCCTTTCCGTACGTTTCACCGGCCCTGTCATCCATTAATCCGTTGTTCATGATCACTAGCATAGTCGCCGGGCTGTTCCTGTCCGCAATCATTTTTGGCGCCGCTTCCTATATTCTGGCAGAGCAGACAGAGGCGTGAAAACCATGGTACAGCATACTTTTAATATTTTTATCTGTAAATATTTTATGTTTTGGTGCCAACTCACTAGTATCTAATGCCTGTTTTTAACCAAACTATCATTAAACTTAAAAATGATAGGAGGTGAATATTAATGGCTCGAAATAGTCTTCTTAACCCCAATGCCAGAAAGGCCCTCGATCAGTTGAAGTTTGAGGTGGCCAGCCAGGTGGGAGTCGATTACAACCAGGGGTATCTGGGCAACGTTTCGTCCCGTGACAACGGTTCCGTCGGTGGAGCCATGACCAAGAAAGTGTGGCAGCAGTACCAGAACAGCAAGTAACGTTCTGATTCTGATACCCAGGCTATTTCCTCACGAGACCAGGTGGCTTGCGCCTGGTCTCGTCACTTACAAAAGCTCCCCCACTTGGAAAATCGCTAATGGATCATTTTTTCCGGTGTCAGGCTAACGTAGAGCGCGTTTTCTTCAGGGATAAAATCTGCGTTGTATTTACCTTTGCCCACATTGATATGGAAATATTTATAAAAGCTTCGCGCAAATAATTTTGTTTTTTTGACAGGAAGCCCTCCGTTATCATTATTAACCGGTCTGATCCGAATGATATTATTATCATTGTCATATGCCAGTTCTATATGTTCGGGGTAATTCAGCTTCTCCCTGGCGATCTTGTTCAGCACGATGGAATTCTTCGATAGACTTACTGCCAGCTTTTTCTTCGGTGCATCCTTGCCCATTCTTGCATGATAAACCTCAAAAGCCATTTACAGCATCCTCCTTGTTAATATTTAAGGATAGTATAACCATCTCCATCAAATATTACTATGAATGGCAAATCACAAGACTCAGTTTTATTAGGCAGTAGCACGGATGATGGGGATCGGGATGATCCTGAGTGGAATTTAGAGGTTTGCGGGAGGCAGTGACCTCTGCTTGGTGGTGAGCAATAATTAAGAATAATGCAATGTCGAAGATAATTGAAATCTTTCATTGTGATACAAACTCAGGCACGCATCTACCACTTCGGGATCATAAAGACTCCCCTTATTCCTCTCGATCTCATTAATCGCCTGCTCTAGTGGCAATGCTGGACGGTAGGGCCGGTGTGAAGCCATCGCCTCGACAACATCGGCGACTGCCAGGATTCTTGATGCAAATAAGATGTTGCATTTCGACAGCCCTCCAGGATAGCCCGACCCATCCAGCCTTTCGTGATGTTGCTGGACAATCTCGGCGATCGGATAACCAAATTCGATCGTTTTCAGTATTTCATAGCTAGCCTGGGCATGGGTCTGGATAAAGATACGCTCGATATTGCTCAGCGTTCCTGGCTTATTAAGAATCTCGGTCGGAATCGTGGTCTTTCCTATATCATGAACCAGAGCCGCCGTTCGCAAAATTTTGCTTGCAGCCTGCGATAGACACATCTCAGACGCGATTGCACAGGCAATATTGGCCACCCTCACCTGGTGCCCCGCTATGTATGGATCCCTCAATTCAGCCAGGGAGGACAGAGATTGCACGGTCTGCAACAGGTTTTTCTCGAGCTTCTGGTAGCTCTCTGCCAGCTTGCTCTCGGCATGCTTGCTCTCGGTAACATCAATGATAATCCCTACCAGACCCCCAAGAGATCCTGCTATATCTTCATAGGCGGCCTTATGGAAGATCACGTTATGTTTGGTGCCATCTGCAAAATAAATTTGCAGTTCATAAATCTGCGCACCGTGATTAGTCAAGAGGTTGTTATCCATCTGATAGTAAATATCGGCCAACTCTTTCGGGTTGACTTCATAGACGTTCTTCCCAATCACATCATTCTTGTTCATACCCACAATATCTGCGAAGGCATTGTTGCAGCCCTGGTAGATGCCCTTCGCATTCTTGAAAAAGATGGGGGCGGGCATGGTATCGATCAAGGTCTGTAAAAAGTGCAGTTGCTCCCTGCTTCTCTCTTCTATCTGCTTGCGGTCAGTAATGTCATTGAAGGTTGTAATAAAATAACCTTTCTCAGTGCTATAGGCAAAAACATCATACCATCTTCTCAAGGGTTCTAAATAATTCTCAAATCTAATTGCTTCTCCAGTTAAAGCCACTTTGCCAAAAGCACCAATCCAATCAAATCTTGATTTTTCAATCCCCGGCAATATCTCTGTCGCTTTCTTATTGATAGCATCAGCTTTTTTTATCCCAGTTAGTCTTTCAAAAGATTCATTAACTTCAAGAAAAACATAATCAATAGGCTGATTATTTTTATCGATTAATATTTTTTGATAAGCAGATCCATTAATCATATGGTCAAAAAGAAAGTGGTATTTAGCCTCGCTCTCTCTCAGCGCATACTCCAGTTCTTTGCTCCTGACCGCGGCTACTTTCAGTTTGGCTACCTGTTTATGTAACACCTCTAAATCTGCTAACAATTGTTCCATGGCTTTTTCTTGTTTCATTTTCTCACCCACAATTCAGTTTGTAAGCCCGGAATTTAACGCTGCTGTATAGTTTAGGGGATCATAAAGTTATGATGTGCTTTACGCTTTTATCCACGCTTACCTTCTAATGTATATAAATAGGAATATTCTGTCTATATTCGACACTATTTTTTTCTATCCTCTTTTTATCCTGTATTAAATAAGAAATTATTAATTCTGTAACGCAGCTCCTGATATTTGTATGTCCGTAACACATATTCTAAATATCCTCAGGATTGAAAGTTAATATCGGCGCTTCTTCTTGTTACTATGACCAGATCTCCATCTAGCTCTTATTGATCAGATCGCGCGAAAAAACCAAACAGCCCGACATGTTGCAAACCCGCTCACTGTTAATACGCACAAACTCAATATGCAGGGCAGCAGCTATGGCATGGCTCTCCTCATCAAGATTGCACCTTTCATAATGAAGAGGGTAATTTTTTATCAAGCCTGGCTGCCCACCGACTCCGACATGCGCATAAAACGCCGGAGCGACAGCACCAAATACCGGAAGTCTTCCGTTCCAGGTGGTCTCAGGTATCCGTCGGCATAGCGATATTATATTAATAATATCGGCATTATTTCTGAAGGAATAAATGAAAGTCCCATAGAAAACATCTTACCAATAACAACCGATTAAAAAGGTGCTATTACTACAACAATATGAGGAGGGCAAGCGGTGTATTCTAAAAATGCTTTATATGCTTTTCTAACTCTTCTGGCCACATATGCGTTGATGGTGATCATCCTCTCTTTGCTGCAGTTTTATCATATCTTAACATTTCAAACCAATATCACTAACGATCTCCTGCCCCTTATAACCAGCCTTCCTTTTGTCGCGCTTTATCTGGTGATTTTTCTGGCCGCCACAGCAGGATATGCCCGCGCCGCTGTAATGGCGAATGAACTGCCGTTCAATGTCCTTCTCAAGAATGAATTGAAGGAACGAAGCATGGCTTGCGCTACCATTAAAGCCAAGATCCGCAGTGGAGTGCAGATAAATAATGATACTTCTCTCCTGGATGCCGTGAACACCATCATCACGTCCCGGATCCCTATTTTGGCTGTGATCGATAAGGATAGCAATAAAGTCACCGGGGTGATCACCAGTCAAGATCTGCTTCAAGGACTCCGCGATGAATTTAAAATTGTACGTGACGCGCTAAAAAATGACCCGGGACAAGTGAGTATCAAAGACGTGCTGGCGACAATAGACAACATGAACATCAACAAGCTGATCAGCCCACCAACAACGGTAAATACCGGCAATGACCTCCAAAATGTTTTGGACACGATGATTAAGAATCAGTTCACCAAACTTATCGTCATCGACGAGGATACCAAGACTTTTTCCGGCACCATAGACGTACTCGATCTGGTTACTGAAATAGTCGGGTGCTAGCATCGCGGTAGTGTCCACGCCCACCACGGCGCGGGCAAATTTATTGACCTCCGTCTGTCGCTCCGCTTCCACATCCTGAACGTTCAGATACAACGCTTCCGTGTTAAAACAGTAATTCCATTGCTTCTACCATTTGTTGATGATGCCACATAGATGGCTACCGGTGATATACTTACAGCTGTGCATCGGAGATGATATCTGGAGGCGGCAGTATGAGAGACCCCAGAGTGAACACGCTGGCCGGCAACCTGATCAACTATTCCTGTGGGCTGCAGCCGGGGGAGCGGGTGCTGATCGAGGCAATTGGACTGGAGGCGCCCCTGGTGACGGCGCTGATCGAGCAGGCCTATGCCGCCGGGGGGATGCCGTTCGTCACCATCAAGGACAGGATGGTGGACCGGGCGGTGCTGGTGGGCTGCAGCGAGGGCCAGATGCGGCAGATGGCGCGCTATGAGGCGGCCCGGATGAGCGAGATGGATGCCTATGTCGGCGTGCGTTCCGGGGATAACGCCGCTGAACTGGCCGATGTCCCCCAGGATCGGATGGAACTGTACCAGAAGCACTTCTGGGAAGAGGTTCACGGCAAGATCCGCGTCCCCAAGACCAGGTGGGTGGTGCTCAGGTATCCCGCTCCTTCCATGGCCCAGCTTGCCAATACCAGCACGGAAGGGTTTGAAGATTTCTACTTCATGGTGTGCAACCTGGATTACGCCAGGATGTCCCGGGCGATGCGCCCACTGGTAGATCGCATGAACGGCACGGACCGGGTGCGGATCACCGCGCCGGGCACCGATCTCTCGTTTTCCATCAGTGGCCTGCCGGCAATCAGGTGTGACGGCCACATGAACATACCGGACGGAGAGGTGTACACCGCTCCGGTCAGGGATTCCGTGAACGGCTGCATATCCTACAACACCCCGGCCCGGCACCAGGGCTTCACTTACGAGCAGATCAGGCTGGAGTTCAGGAACGGTCAGATTATCGGCGCCACCGCCAACGATACGGCGAGGATCAACAAGGTGCTGGACGTTGACGCGGGCGCCAGGCACGTGGGCGAGTTTTCCCTGGGGATCAACCCGTACATCACCCGGCCGATCGGGGACACCCTGTTCGATGAGAAGATTGCAGGATCGATCCATTTCACGCCGGGCAGCGCCTACGACGACTGCTTCAACGGAAACCGGTCGGCCCTGCACTGGGACCTTGTCCTGATCCAGACCCCGGAATACGGCGGCGGGGAGATCTACTTTGACGATCTCCTGATCAGAAAGGACGGCCGCTTCACGCCCCCCGAACTGGACGGCCTGAATCCCGAAAACCTGAAATAGACCAGACCCATTGATACCACCCCTCCATTCGGCGCCTCCATAAAATTCAATAAACCTTTTTGTGTAATTACATTGAACTACCGAGATTGTCTTGGTGGTTCTTTGTTTATATAACCAAAAGTTTTACTTATAATTACTTGAATGATGTTATAATTTATTATTGAAGTATGGGGGACGGGGAGGGTAGGGCCTAGAGAGAAACAGATATTTAGCAACTTGGTCTGCGTTCTGTGAACAGATTATACAAACAGGGGGGTACATTAATGGAAATTATCAAAAGAGTTGCTGTGTCAGCCATACTGTTAATAGCCGTATTGCTGGGAGTTGCCGGCTGTAGCAAGGCTCCAACCACCAGCCAGCCGCCAGCGTCCAGCACCGCGGTGCTGGACAGCCAGAAAAGCGCTAATTTTGTCAGCGCCGCCTGGTTGAAGGACAATTTGAATAGTGTGATCCTATTGGATGCCAGAACGGAAAAAGAATATCAGGCAGGCCATATTCCCGGGGCCCTCAACGCTACCTGGCAGTCGTTATCCAATATGAACGGCAAGCCCGGAGACAAGGGCTGGGGCACTCTACTGCCGAAGGATGAGCTGTCCAAAAAGATCGGCGCATTGGGAATTGACGGAAGCAAGCCGGTTGTTGTATATGCCGATCCCAAGGGCTGGGGCGAGGATGGCCGGGTTGTCTGGACGTTGAGGGTATCGGGAATACAGAACTCCAAGATGCTGGATGGAGGCTGGAAGGTTTGGCAGGCTGCCAAATACGAAGTCAGCACTGCGGCTCCTCCGGCAATCACTTCGGCAACCTATACTATCGCCTCCATGGATGACAGCTTCAATGCCACCACCGACTGGATTCTTGCCAACAAGGACAAGATCAAGATCGTAGACGCCCGGACTCCCAAAGAGTATGCGGGAGCGACCGATTTCGGTGAAGCCAGGGGCGGGCGCTTGCCTGGAGCCATCAGCCTTCCCTTCCAGAACACCTTTAACGATGACGGTACTATCAAGAGCACTGACGAACTGAAGGCAATCTTCGCCAATGCCGGTTTGAAGCCAAATGATGTTATCGTTACCTATTGCACCAAGGGTATCCGTTCCGCTCACCTGGCCCTGCTGCTGCGCATGGCCGGATTTAATAATACTCGCAACTACGATGCCTCTTACTACGAATGGGCTGGCAACAAGGCGCTGCAAGTGGAAAAATAATTATGGTACTGCCGGGCGCCGGTTGCTTCCGGCGCCCGGCGCTCTTTGCTGGCACGTCAAATAGGCGGCGTCAACGGCTTTTTCTGCCTCGGTGTTGTTTGTGCATTCCTGGTGAGTCTGCGCAGCCTGTGGGGAGGTATACTCTGGCTGGGGGCTAACAGCAGAAAGGAAGGGGTTGCCAATGCCCGTTACGAGGGCGGCTGAAATTGCCATCACTGCCATGAGCAAGGGCTATAACTGCTGCGAGGCAGTGCTGCTAACGGCAGAGGAGACCTGGAAACTGCAGCTTCCGGAGGAGATCTTGGCGGCAGCATTCCTTTTTGCTGAAGGGATGGGCAGCGGCTGTTGCTGTGGCGCCCTGGTCGGCCTGATGATGATATCCGGCATCCTATCAAAAACATACCCCCATCCCAGGGGTAAAGCCCTGGCTGTCTACCTGCACGATGCTTTCAAGGAGCGCTTTGGCAGCGCTTGCTGCCGGGTCATCTGCAGCAAGCGCACCCCTCTGGAGCGGATCGGCAAAAGAGCCTGCAAGGAATTGACGGGGGTTACGGCCCAGCTAATGGTGGAGGTATGGGATGATCTCATCCGGAGTGGGCAGCAAGATATCCGTGATCATACCGACTCTCAATGAGGAGATCGGAATCGGGGCGTTGCTGGAATCTTTGTCGAGTCGACCCGATCTCGAGATTATCGTGAGCGATGGCGGCAGCGCCGACCGCACCGAAGAGATCTGCCGGACCTGCGGCGTCACTTTTATTGCCGGGCACCCCTGCCGCGGCCGGCAAATGAATGCCGGTGCAAAGATCGCCTCCGGGGAGATCCTGCTGTTTCTCCATGCCGATTCCTCATTGGAGGGGCGTGTCCTTGACGAGGTCAGGAATGCGGTCAGCAACGGCAAGCGCTGGGGATGCTGCACCTTCGGTTTTAATGAGAACTGCCTGTTCTTCAAGGTTCTGGCGGCGATCTGCCGCTGGCGGGTTCTATTGTCCTCGATCTGCTATGGCGACCAGGGCATCTATTGCACCAGGGAGCTTTTCAGGCGAGTGAACGGTTTTCCGGATCTCCCGCTGTTCGAGGACCGGGTGTTTTCGGGCCGCATGCGCAGAGTCGGCAGAGCTTTCGTAGTGCAGGGAAGAATCACTACCAGCACGAGGCGCTTCAGGAAGCGGGGTCTCTGGAGCATGCTCTGGAAAAGCCAGTTGCTCAAACTGATGTTTATGTTGGGCGTATCGCCTTACAAATTATCATCGATGTATCAACAGACAGGAGATGCGAAGGTTTGCCAACAACAGCCCTAGTTATTTTTAGCCGCTCACCAATGCCTGGGCAGACTAAGCGCCGCCTGCAACAGCAATTGACCGGCGTTGAGTGCGCCCTGTTTCACAGGGCCTGCCTGGTGGATCTGAATAGTCTGGCAGGCAGGATCGGTATGCCGACCTTTTTATATTATACCGGCTCCTTAAATGGGTTTCTTGATGACGATACCTGGCCGATCCCACCGGGTTTTGAGTCGCTCCGGCTCCTGCAACTCGATCATCTGGAGTTCAGGCCGCAGTGCGGCGATGGCCTGGGGAAGCGAATGCAGAAGGCGGTTGAAGAAGTTTTACGGGAATACGATCAGGTGTTGCTTATCGGATCAGATCTGCCGGACCTGGCTGAAACTATATTATACGAAGCTGTTAACAGCTTGTTGGACTACGATCTGGCGATCGGGCCCTCGCATGATGGCGGTTATTATTTGTTGGGTCTGAAAAATCTTCAATCCAGCCTGTTCATGGGCATCGAGTGGGGAACGGAGCGGGTGCTGCAACAGACCCTGCAAGCAGCGAGCCAGGAGGGCCTGAAGGTTATGCTATTAGAGCCGCTGAGAGACGTCGATACCTGGTCAGACCTGAATGCATACGCCGGCAGGGCGGATGATAGCGTCTCGGGCCGCCTGGCCAGGAAGCTGACGCAGAAGTACAGGGACAATGGACTGGAGGTTATAATTTGAACAAGACTGCGGAGTGGACGATCAAGATCGGCCTGCTGGCTGCCGCCATCGCTATCGTAGTCTTCGTGGCCCCGGTGCGGATCTTCCTCAAACAGATCATAATGGTCTTCGCCATGATGGACATCAGCGCTATCAAGGGCTACATCCTGTCTTACGGGTTGTGGGCGCCGGCCATCTCGTTCTTACTGATGGTGTTGAAGGCAGTGGCCTTGCCGATCCCATCCTTCATGATCACCTTTGCCAACGCCGGTCTGTTCGGCTGGTGGAGGGGGGCAATCCTCTCGTGGACCAGTTCCATGGCCGGAGCGGCGCTCTGTTTCTACCTGGCGCGCTTCTATGGCCGTGAACTGGTGGAGAAACTGGTCAGCAAGCTGTTGCTGGAAAGCGTCGATGAGTTTTTCAAGCGTTATGGCAGGTATGCGGTGCTGGTCTGCCGGCTGCTGCCGTTTGTTTCCTTTACAGCGGTCAGCTACGCCTCGGGTCTGACCTCGATGGGTTTCTGGAGCTTCTTCCTGGCTACCGGCATCGGGCAGTTGCCCGCCACCCTGGTCTATTCCTATGTTGGCGATATGCTGTTCGGTACAGTCAAAACCTTTGTCACGGCGATCCTGATCCTGATGGCCCTGTTCGTGCTGATCTTATGGCTCAAGCGGTATTTCCAGGATAAAAAGATAAGCAGCGCCCGGGTTTAGATCCCGGAAGCCTTGGATAAAGACTCTAACCAGGCCCAGATGACCGAGGCCACTCATGTGGCGGCAGCTATTCGCGCCGGGGCTGCCCCGGCGCATGGAGTGCAGATGAAAAATGCAGCCAACAGGCTATAGCTTTCCAGACAGAGGGTGGCAGGATGAACACATCTGTTGACACCAGCTTTGACCGGTTTGCAGAGCTGGATGCCCTGAAGGGCATCCAGCCGTTTGCCGAAAAAATCAGGGAGGCCGGTCTCTATCCCCTGAAGAGCAACGCTGCCATCAAGACACTGCAGGTCAATATCGGCAAGGCGTGCAATCTGATGTGCAGGCACTGCCATGTGGAGGCCGGTGCGCATAGAACGGAATCCATGTCGTTGGATACCATGTCGCGTTGCCTGCAGGTTCTGGCGGACAACGGAATCCCAACCCTGGATATCACGGGCGGAGCCCCGGAATTGAATCCGAACCTGCCCTGGCTGATCAACGAGGCAAGGAGTCTGGGCCACCAGGTCCTGATTAGGACCAATCTTGCCGTGTTGGAGATGCCAGAATACGCATACCTGCCGGAACTCTACGCTGACCGCGGGGTCGAAATTAATGCCTCGCTGCCCTGTTACAGCAAAAATAATACTGATCGGCAACGCGGGCCGGGAGTGTTTTCGGCCTCGATCCGGATGCTCTCAAGATTGAACGAACTGGGGTATGCCCAAGCAGGCGGGTCCCTGAAACTGAACCTGGTTTATAACCCGGGAGGGGCTTACCTGCCGCCGGCGCAGCATGATGTGGAGGCTGAATATCGCCGCGTGCTGCTGGGCCAGTTCGGAATCCGCTTCAACAAACTGTTCACCATCACCAACTCTCCGGTGGGGCGGTTTTTAGCCTTTCTGCGCGATTCCGGAAATTTACATTGTTATATGGAGCAGTTGGCCAGCGCCTTCAACCCGGCCACTGTAGATCGGGTCATGTGCCGCGATATGCTTTCAGTAGGCTGGGATGGCCGCCTCTATGACTGCGATTTCAACCAGATGCTAGGATTGCAGTGCTTGCCCGCCCATATCGATCGATTCAGCAGGGTGGCCCTCCAGGAACGGGAGATAATCCTGGGCAACCATTGCTACGCCTGTGCAGCGGGTACTGGCTCAAGCTGCGGGGGTGCTGTCGTTTAAGCAACTTCTACTAATGAATCTGACGACATTAAGCAATCTACCTATTTATTTAGACGAAGTGCTGTATCAGAAATTCAACGCCGAGTTTGAGCGGCCGCTCCGCAAGACCAGAGGCGATCGCTGCTGCCGGTTTATTCTATGCCCAAAGAAATAGGGCCGCCATTCAAACCAGGCAACTCAATTCAAACCTCTCAAGCCAAGCATCGAGCTAGGCCGCTCAAGCCAGGCGATGGCCGACTAGATGGAAAATGGTCTACGCATTTTCGAGATTTTCTTCTTTTTTCTTAGCGGCTTCTATTTTAACAGTAAGCCAGGCAGCCAATCCGCCCGCCAGGATCAGGAGCAGGCCGCCGATGATCGTCCAGGCGACCGTAAGGTGATTGTCATCTGGGCAGACACCGATCACCCAGGATGTTGGAATCAGGACAACTATCGCTCCCAGCAATACGAGAAACAGGCCGGATAATTGCCGCGCCTCCGCTCCCTTGAGAATAAACAGCGATCCCGCCACCAGCAAAGCGGCCAGCGCAATTAAAAATTCAGCCTGGTAGGCATAAAAACCTTTCATGGGAATCATTGATCCACTGGCTGTCGCCACCAGCATGCCTACCGGAAAGATTCTGGGGACGATCAATAGCGACAAGCTGATAACGGCGGCAATGCCGGCGATAATGCCCAATTTTTTCTCCATCGTTATTCCTCCTTATCCCGCGAGTCTATTCGCACCTTATTTCTGCCCGCTGCCACCCATATTGTTCATACCCTTGTTCGTGCCGGTTTGACTGTTGATGCCAGTATTGTTCATGCACTTGTCCGTACTGCTCGCAGCCGGGCTGCCACACTTCATCTGCGCTGAATTCTGATCAAGGGAAACATGGTTCCACCCCTGGTGAAGAACCGCCAATCCCAGAAGAAATACCACCACGGCCAACCACACATATGAACGAAAATTCACTGCCTCTCCCCCTCTCCAAACTGAAGCACTCTGCTCTGCCAGCATTATTGTTTTATAACCTAATTAGATTACTAGTCATTAGTGTAGGTATGGGGATAGCGACCGACAATGGCTCGAAAGGGCTATTTTTACAACGGTCTTGCCACCATTATTTCATGGCCAATCCGTTCCGCACCGCATAGGCGACCAATTGCGACCGATTATGCAAGAGCAGCTTCTCCAATAGATTTTTTATATGATTCTTCACCGTATTCTCAGCAATAAACAGTTTTTCCGCCAGTTGCCTATTGGTAAGCCCCTGTCCCAGATAGGCAAGGATCTCCTGTTCACGCCGGGTCAAGATCTCCGGTTTCGGTTCATTGACCCCGCTTCCCGCTCTAAGTTGCTGCAGCAGCGTTCCGGCCATTTTCCGGGGATACTCCGCATCCTCAAGAATCAAGGAATGCAAGTAGGCCAGCCAATGCTCAGGCTCCATATTTTTCAACAGGTATCCCTGCGCCCCAAACTGCAGGGCGGTTAACAGGTCTGCCACATCATCCGATACGGTTAGAATCACGATGCGAATCTGGGGGTAATGCTGCTTGATCTGACGGGTAGCTTCCATGCCGTCCCATTCTGGCATGTTAATATCCAACAGGAGCAGATCGGGATGCAATGACCCGCAAAGCTCAAAGGCCTCTTTCCCATTCACCGCCTCCCCTACCAGTTCAAAGGAAGGGTCCTCCGCCAGCAGGCTGCGGATGGCCGCTCGCGCCAGTGGGTGGTCATCCGCGATCAAAATCCGGAAACGCTCCATCCTATCGATCTCCTTTGCAGGAAGTTAAACAGATCTCCAGTCCGCCCTGTTCTCCGTTTCGCAGGTTGCAGGCGGCTCCCAGCCGGGCGGCGCGTTCTTGCATCATCGATATTCCGTATTTTTTCGTGCGATCCACACTGGCCGCTATCCCTGTTCCGTCATCTGCAATCCGTAAACGCCAGCCATCAGCCCGGGTGTCAAAGGCGATCTCGACCCGCTTCGCCCCGGCATGTTTCTGGATGTTTGTAAAAGCCTCCTGAATGATAGCAAAAAACAGGACTTCCTCATTAGATGAAAAAAAGGCGAGGGGGATCTCGATCTCCGGGGCGATCTCTATTCCTGTGAGGATGGCCCACTCTTCGAGCCATCTCCTCAGCCTCGTATTTAAAGAAGCACCCTCTTCCGGCAAAGAGCGCAGGTTAAAAATAACCTGCCGCACCTGGTGATCGATTTCGGAGACTGCAAAACGGGCCTCTTCCATCTGCCCCTGCTGTAATTTAATATTTAGAAAAAAGAGGGTCTGGGCGATGCTATCATGCAATACCCGGGCCAACCGCTCACGTTCCTCATAAACCGCAATTGTTGCTCTTTCTTCGGATAGGCGCTGGTTGATGTTTTCAATGGCGCGGAACATCCAAGTGGCATAAATAAAGGAGAGCATCAGCGTCAAAATCGTGATGTAATAGTTTCCGGCTGACATGGGGATGTACCTTAGTAATAGGGTGTGGCGTATGAATTCAAACCCGCCGATGATCAGTGGAGCGAGGAGTATCGTGAACCATTTTAGCGTACGGTATGTCAAAGGAATCCCCGTCCTTAAGAGAAAATCCAAGCCCTGCACGCCGGGCCTGATCAACAGTTGCCAGTCTCATCCCCGGCACAGTCTTTTCAGCCAACTTTCTTGATTTCTAGGCGGCAGGTTTCTGCTCCTTCGGCGATGGTCTGTTTGATCTCAATCTCGCAGCTATCAAGAGTGCTGACTATACCCCGGTCGCCATCCATGGCGATATCGCAGAGCTTTTTAATCTCCTCTCCGTTATCCGTCAGTTTCCGCCAGGCTGCAACCAGGGGGCAATAATGAAACTCAAACACGAACAGTTCGTCGCTCAATTCCCTGGTCTCAGCCGCAAATACCCCTCTGGTCACATCATTGATCATGGCCTCGGCAAATTCCCGCAGATTGGCCACGTCGCCAAACCGCGTCGTTCCATGATAACAACCGCATCTGAAGATGGCCTTCCTGGCGAAGCCATCCCCGTCCAGGCCATTCTTTCTGGCTTCATCGAGCAGGAAATACAACCAGGTTGCCCGGTGTTCGATAGCAGCCCGCAGATTTCCAACCTCCCTCTCCCCTAAGGCGCTCTCATCGCTAATAACCAATAGTGATACCTCCCTTCGCATTTTACAATCGGATCATATTAAAAAACGATGATAACGCATAACCTGCATTCTTTGTTGTAATATCCACCTGATTTTAAAATTAGTTATACACCATTAACCCGTATTATGCCATTTGAATTTTACGGCTGGCCAAAGAAAATATTGTAGGTAAATAAAACTAGCTATTGGGTGTTTTGTAGATCGGAAATATAGCTGCGGAAAAACCAGATCAGAAAGGACAGTCGGCTTGTGGGCCCCAAACTGGATGGCCTGAATCCCCAAGGCCTTGATATGGCCGGGCACGATCTCTTTGATGCTGAATCTATCCGCCAGCCTGAGCAGCAAACCATTCACCTTCCGGCCAAGAAGCTCAGCCGGCCAGGATGGATGCAGTTTTGCCTGAACCGAGAAAGCCTCCGATCAGGATGATATACATCAGCTGTCTCCTTCTGGGAATCCTGAATCAAATCCTGATGATAATGTTGATGATCTCCTGAGGTTCAAATCCGATCGGCCTGTGTAAGTATTGCCAACATATCTCTAAATGCCAGTTTTTGCCCAGGTTCCAGCACAATGAACTCATCATCCCAGGGACCATGCAGCAGCTTGTTCAGAAGCCGCATGGAACCTGTATGTTCCTGGTGCGCCATACCCATCTTGGCGGCAAAACTCTTGGTCGTGTGCAATATATCTTCCAGCCGGTAGGCCTTGGTGTCAATAACCATCAATCTCCGGTAATGCCCCAGCATCACCTTCATCACTCTTTGGGCCTTCTCGTTTCCGTACCTCTTGACGCAGCATTCATACTCGGCCAGAACATTGTGCTCAGAGTCCAACCAGCCTTTGGTCAGAAAGTAGGTGCCAACTTCTTTTTTGAAGTTTTTGCTCAGCTCATAAGAACCCAGCATCAGGGCTATGCAGTCGTCCGCCCTTGGAATTACTATTCGAGCCCCTGGAGAGCTGATCCCTACCAGTCCATTGCCGCAGAATCCAAAGGCAATTAAAATAGTGTCCACATTCTCGATCTTATCTATCTGCCGTTGGATCGCCTGGTGCAATAGGTCAGGGTTATTGTGCAGTTTGGAATCGATCAGTATGACTGGGAAATCGACACCCGTTTCCCTGATAGCCAGGTGAACTTCTCTTTTGATAGTCTGACAGGCGACAACTACTGTGCTCATTTACAGGATAATCCTCTCCTACAGAAATACAGCTCTTTTAACAGGGCCGGAATGCAGAATGGCGTCGCAGAGTTGGCATCCGGCGGTACAATCTTTAACCCAATAATCGGCCCCGGTGTATTGTCTCACCTCTTCACTCACCAGGCCCCCGATCACCACAGTGACACCTGATCGCAATCCCTCTCTGTCCAGCAAGCTGACAGTTTTTTTCATGGAATCGTAAGCGGTGGTAATCAATCCCGACAGGCAGATTACCGGGCTGCCGGTCCTGCGGACGGCATCCACAAAAACAGACGCCGGCACATCCACCCCCAAATCGTCAACTTCAAAACCCTTGCTTTTTAAAATCCCGATAGTGATGTTTTTACCGATGTCGTGGATATCTTCTTCAACGGTACCAAAAATAATGGGGGGTAAGCCCGATGTGGTGGGCGCCATTTTTGTTTCCAGCGCCATACCGGCTATATCCTGAAATATTTCCGACGCCACAATCAGATCGCCCAAAAAATACTTACCGCAGTTATACAGTTCGCTAACCTTCTGCACCCCAGCCCGCGCTTCTTCTAACAAGGTTAATGAGTCGATGCCCTGTTCGAGCCCCTGTTTGAAGAGATAATGAACGCTGTCTTCATCCAGCCTGATAATGGCATGGGTCAGTAAATTATTGACGCATAAGACCTCGACATTATTTTTTGCTGACATGCTCCTGCCCCCCCGATATGACTCAAATTCCTGAATAAGGGAAAGAAACGGTCCTCAGCTCAAAGGCCTCGCCCCGATAAATTGTTTTGGAGACTCCCAGGGGTTTTCCATCCTTGGCATAGATGACCTGGATAACGCACAAGGCCGGATGATCGGTACCGGTTTTTAGGAGTTCGGCCTCAGCGGATTGCAAGGAAGTAGCCATGATGCGCCTTTCAATTTTATTGATCATAACATCGGTATGTCTGGCTACAATATCCGGAAAATATGCATACTCGATCTCATTCTCGAGTATGGGCTTGCCTTTCAAGTACGGGATATACTTTATATCGATACCCACGGGATTCTTATCGCTTCTAATCAGGCGCCTGATCGCAAATACTTTTGTGCCTTCAGGAATATTTAACATGGCGGCAATTTCGCCCTCAACCGGCACTCTTTTTACCTCAACGAACTTGAACTCAGCCTTTTCCCCGTTAACCAGGGCATCCTCTTTAAAAGTCAGGGTGGCCTGTTGCAGCCTCGGCTTAGCCACAAAATTGCCTTTACCCCTGACCGTTTCGATCAGACCGGATTCCAGCAATAATGCCAGCCCGCGTCTCACCGTCATCCGGCTGATGCCGTATTCGATACCAAGCTGTGATTCTGAAAGAACTATGTCTCCGGGCTTCAACGTCCCGGATTCGATTTGCTGCTTCAGATCCTCCGCCAGCTGATAATATACCGGAATAAAACTCGCTATCGCTTTCATT
>JBEKKU010000023.1:0-21665 GCA_050010575.1 Thermacetogeniaceae bacterium
ATGATCTGTTCCAACAGGTTGAATAGCTCTGCGATGATCTGGCAGCCCTCTTCAAAATCCCTTTCTGTCTCCTGTGGTTTTTTTAAGGCCACTGCAATAACAATTTCTATCAGGCGATCGATTCTTGCCAGTATCTGCTGCCCAATTGCCCTTTCTTTCTGCAGAGACAATGTTTTCACCTGCCTTGAGGAAATCTTCATAGATCTTTATGCCAGACAGGCTTAGCTTAGACCATAACAATAACCCCGGACAGATACCGGGGTTATTGTTCACTTTAGTTGCCCAAACTGTTTTAGTCTAACTGAAGATGTAGTTACGGGCTTTACCTGCCGCTGCCTTGGCATGTCCAATAGTCTGAGGAATGTCCTTTGGCCCCTGGCAGACACCTGCCAGAAAAATACCCGGTTGGCTGGTGGCCATGGATTCTTCCTCAGAACCGCCGGCCAGAAAACCATAATCGTCCAGACCAATACCCAGTTTCTGGGCCAGATCGCCATTGCCGGCAGCAGGGGTAATCGCCAGCGAGAGAACGATCAGGTCATACTTATCCTCGATTTGTTGACCATTCAAGGAATCGCTAAAGCGAACGGTCAGGCGATCATAGGGAAATCCGTAAATCTTTGAGGGGATCGCCCTGATAAACTTGACCTTGTCGGACTCTCTTAGTTGCTTGTCAAAATCGCCAAAGCCCTTTCCGAAGCTCTGGAAGTCCATGTAGAATATATCCAGCTCGACCTCTGGAAGTTCGCTACGAATTAGCTTGGCTAGCTTGGCCGCATACATGCAGCAGACCCGGGAGCAGTATCCATGTCCAATGGAAAGATCCCGGCTGCCAACGCATTGAATAAAGCCGATCTTCTTAACATCCGGTCCAAAGGCTGCGGTAAGGCTTCCTTTCTCCTTCAGGGCCTTCTCCAGCTCCAGCCCGGAGATCACGTTCTTCTCCAAGCCATAGGCAAATTCGCTTCTTCTGTCCAGATTGTAAGGATCAAAGCCGGTGGCCACGATCACGGCCTGAAATTCCAACGCCAGATCCTGCCCGCCGCTGGCAACTGTGGCCTTATAACCCTTGCCGTTCTTGGTAAATTCCTCGATCGAAGCGTTGCTGAGAACCTGGATCAGAGGCTCCTGGGCCACCTTCTCCTTTTGCTGGAGAACCAGACAGGCGGCGCACCGGTTGCATTCATCGGTAGCCTTGCAGCAATACTCTGCCGCTCTGCCTCCGATATCCGCCGCCTTCTCCACCAGGAAAACCTCTACTCCCTGTGCAGCCAGATCAAGGGCGCTGGTCATGCCGGCGGCGCCGCCGCCAATCACGAGTACTTTTTTTCTATCCAAATTTAACCCTCCAATTCAGGTCATAGCTGCTTTTTCTTCTCCTTGGTATAGCAGCGAAAGTCTCGTCTTACGCCAGCTCCGGGACATAATTTTCAACGGTTGCCTTTTTCCACAAAGCTTTGATCTCGTCGCTGATCGGCGCCGGGTTGTCCTTGAACGCAGCGAACGGTCTGGGCAAGAGACCGGCTTTTGTCACGACCAGTGGCACGACTTCCTCCCAGGCCACGGCCATGATATGGACGCCAGCCACCCCTTCCATCTTCTTGCAGCGATTGACGTAATCCACCGTCAGGTCTAAGGCGCCGATCTTCCCATTTTCGGCCTTCTCCAAAAATTCGCAGAACTCATTCGACACTATCATCCCGGGCACGCCATGCTGCATGTAGCGGGCCATCTTCGGGGACTTGACCGGCATCAGGCCGGGGCTGATAAAGATCCGCTTGTGCAGGCCGCGTTGGACGACCAGATCCATAAATTTCGCCCAGCGATCCCAATCCAGGATACACTGCGTCTGCACGAAATCGGCGCCAGCCTCGATCTTCTTCTCCAGGCGGGTCACCCGGAATTCGAAGGGATCGCCAAATGGGTTGGCGGCGCAGCCGATGAAGAACTTGGGAGGTTTCTTGCATTCCGCGCCGCACTCGAAACATCCGTCATCCCGCAGCCGCTTTGCAATGCTGATCAGTTGGAGAGAGTCCACGTCGTAGACGCCCTTGCAGCCGGGATGGTTGCCGAATGCCTGGTGGTCGCCGGTCAGGCAGAGCAGGTTGCGTACCCCTAGTGCATAGGCTGCCATCATATCAGCCTGCATGGCCAGGCGGTTGCGGTCTCTGCACGTCATCTGCCAGTTGGGTTCCAGCCCCAGTTGGATTAACCGGATTGCCGCCCCCCAGCTGGCGAGCCGGGTCATAGCGGTCTGGTTGTCTGTCAGGTTGATCGAGTCAACCCGCCCCTTCATCGCCTCGCCGTACATATCTACGTGGTGAAAGCTAGACTCCATGGGTGGTCCGACCTCGCCGGTGCAGACAAACTGGCCGGATACGTAAGTCTTCTCTAATGCGCTACCTGACTTCAAGGTTACTTCGGGTTTATCATTAGCTTCTGTCAAGGGTCAGATCCTCCCTTACATATGTTCTCGGTCCCTTGGCGCGCAGCCAGTTCTTCGCCGGAATAATCTCCCGCATCTTGTCCAGTTGTCCGATTTCGGACAGGCGGTCATAGATCAGCTGCCAGCCACAGGGCACGTCCTTGGAGACCTCGCACACACCGTTCTGGGAGCCGCCGCAGGGGCCATTCAGCAAGCTCTTGGAGCAGCGGGTTATGGGGCAGATGCCGCCCGTCTTGTCTAGCACGCAGTCGCCACAGGCCATGCACCGCTCTTCCCATTTACCGACATCGATGTTGGCGCCCAGCATCAGGGTGTTGACACCAGGGAAGATCGGTGTGGACGGGTACTTCTCGCCCAGGTACTGAATCCCGATGCCACAGGCCAGAGAGACAATCGCATCAACCTGTTCAACATTTTCGAGGAACTTGGCATTGTACTCAACGTCGCACTGCCGCTCCTCTGTCTGCTCCAGTATTTCGATCGGATTGCCGTCCTTGCTGCGCGCCATCCGGATCTGGGAAGCCAGAATACCGACTTCTTTCTCACCGCCAGTCAGGCACACGGTGACGCATCCGCGACATCCTGCTATAAGCACTTTTTTAAATGGCGCTACCATTTCAAGGATCTTTTCTACGGGTTTTCCTTCAGCAACGATCATTTATTTTACCACCTTCCCAGGGTTTGTTCCAGATTGGCGAATTTTCTCCGCCATCTCTTTAACCGCTGCATTGAACTGGTTGCCCTGATTTGCAGCCACATGTACGAATTCAATACGGTCACCGAGCCCAACCTGGTTAAGCAGGGCCTGAGCTCTTTCCTTCCGCTGCTCGGCACGGTTGTTGCCCCAGACGTACTTGCAATTTTCCTTGTGGCAAACCAGCAACATCACGCCGTCAGCCCCATATTCCAGGGCTTTTAGCAGGTAGATGACGTCGATCTTGCCGGAACAGGGAACCTCCACGATTTGCAGGTCCTTCTGCAACTGAGGATCCAGGGTCTTGGCAAACTCTGATGCCAGATAACCTGAATTTTCGCAGGCGTAAGCCACGATCTTGGCCGGCTGCTTGATCTCGAAAAGGATCTCCTGATCAGAGTATAGCGGCAACTGGATTGCCTTGCCCGGACACTCTCCGGCACATACGCCGCACCTCTGGCACGCCAGCGGATTCATACGGGCAGCGGAATTGTACATATTGTCGTACTCGGCGTCATGGACGATCTCGATAGCGTGGTGAGGGCAGCAACGGTAGCAGGTCAGGCAGACCGCACATTTCTTCGCCTCGACCCGCGGCTGCAGGGACGGTACCTGCGCCTTACCTTTGGCAAAAGCGGATACCTCCGCAACTACAGCTTCAATTTCATTGTAGAGATCCGTGCCATGGATCGGCCCGTGGCAACTGCCGACAAAGAGGATGTAAGCCCGGTTCGATTTTATCGGCAGGAAATGAACGTTATCCTTCTGGAAAAAGCCTCCCGGTCCCGTTCTGATATCCAGGATCTCGGCTAATTCCTGAGTTGCTGCCGCAGGAACGAAGTCCTCCGCCAGCACCAGGTAATCCGCAGCTACCCTGGTAGCATCTATCGGGAGAAATGGCTCACGATACTGGAAGGTTGCTCCGGCGGAGGTGCTATTGATCTGAAACTCTCCGTCATATTTCAGGAAATTGACACCCTTCTTGCGGGCCAGCTCGTATTCCTGCTCCAGGTTGTCTGCGCAGACCTTCATGTCATCATAGATCACATCGACTTCCGATGCGCCCTTATCCTTTAAATCTAGCGCCGCTTTCAACACCGCAGCAAAGGAGAGCAGCGAGTCCGCATCAGCCTTCCCCAGCACAAAAGCGACCTTCTTGCCGGTATAACTTTTATCTGTCTTGATGAACTGAGAAAGAGAAAGAATGCGCTCGTCAAGATTGACTCCGCCGTACTTGTTCGCGTCATACTGCGGCTGAGCCCCCAGGGCCAGCACGATGGCGCCAAAGCTCTGCTTGATAGTTTTGCCGTTTTCCAGTAGACGAACGGTAAAACTACCTGGAAAGCCATCCACCTCAACTACCCTGGTTGTCTCATGGTCAATCTGGACAACCGGCTGGTTCTTGGAGATCGCCTTGGCTACCGCTGCCGCTTCGCTGCCGGAGCCAATCACCAGGACATCCGGTGTCACTGCCAGCTCCTCATAACCGATCTCGGCCCGCAAATGCAATTTTCCAAGCGTACTATTGATCGCCGAGACTGCAGCTTCCACCGAATCAACGGCAGATAGATCGATAAATTCTACATTATAGCGGCTTATGTCTTTCTCCTCCGCTAATTGTAGAAACTTGCGGGTAATGAACGGATCGTTGCAACCGACAATGAGCAAGCGGTTTAACGAATATTTGTCGATCTCAGCAGCGACCTTCTCCTGCTCAGCCGTGCCGCAGACGACATCTGCTTCTCTGATGTACTCAAATTCCGCCTGGCTCTGGATGGCAGTCTTTACCTTGCTTAAATCAACCTTTTTGGAAACTTTACCGTCGCAATCACATAGGTAAATTCCAATTCTTATATTTGTTATAGTCATTAGGTTTCCCCCTGAAAATAAAACTTAGAAACCACTCCCCAAAAGGCTATCTCATTTTAATTTTTAGTAAGGTCCCGTCGCTAGACGGGACCTTACTATGTTTTGTTTACTTACTACCTCTGCTTAAATACCTTCACGTACGAATCGCAATAGATCGCATGGTTCAGCAACATATCAGCGGTGGCAATGGCCTCGACCATTGTTTCATCGTTGACGTCGATGATCGCCGAATCGAGTCCGGCACAGATTGCCATCACCACATAGGTCCGGTTGACCAGCGACCGGTCCGGGGTGTTCTGGGAGACGTTGCTGAGTCCCAGGGTCGTATGCGGCGCTGGATCGCAGAGCGTTCTAATCTGGCGCAGTGCTTCCAGTACCTCGGGGGCATGCGGCTGAGCCACGTTGCAGGGCAGGATCAGCGGGTCGATGAACAGACTGTCGGTCGGCACACCGAATTCATCGGCCGCAGCTACCAGCTCCATAGCATGGGCGACACGGGCATCAGCGTTCAAGGGAATACCGGACTTGTCCATAGTCAGGGCCACGATCCCGGCACCATACTTGGCCGCCATCGGAAATACGCGCTCGATCTTCGCCCGCTCATTCGGGCAGGAGTTGATCAATGCCCCTGGCTTGCCAATGGCTATCAGTCCGGCCTCGATGGCGTCGTAGTTGGTGGAGTCCAGGGCGATGGGGACATCGCTGACCTCCGAAATGATCTTGGCCATCCACTCCATCGATTTGAGGCGGTCAGCCGCAGTCGGGCCAACGTTGAGATCGAGATAGGCTGCACCGGCCTGGGTCTGCTTGATCGCCCATTCCTGGATCGGCTTCGGGTCAAATTTGGCTACCGCCTCGCCGATGTCCTTGAACATACCGTTGATGCGCTCGCCAATCATGTAAAATGCCATCTGTTTACCTCCTCTTTGTGGTTTTTTTATCTACCTGTACAGCTTATTTCTAGTACTTGTTTGACACCAAGAGGGCATCCAGGTGCTTCTTGATCAACTGGGCGGCTGCGGGATGCCTGATCAGAATCAGGTCGCCGCCGGCTTGCAGCAGAGCCGCAGCAGTCATTGCCTCCCAGATAACACCACGCTCTTTCTGATCGCCCCAGCCCGGGCCTGCATCTTCGTTAGCCGCATTCGGTTCTTTGGCACGCCACGCTTCAGGGCCAGCCAGGCAGATCACCGGCAGGGCCATCATCTTATCACCGATGAGGGCGCCCCAGCGAGCACGCTCCATGATGGAGTAGGAGTATTCAATGCCGTAGCCGAGACCGCCGGTCAGGGGGTCGCTGATGATCTTGTCACCCGGCACACCCATCTCTGTAATCATGATGTTCAACTGTTTCATGATGTTGATGTCCACCGGGGAGCGGCCGATGATGCAGTGTTTGCCCATCATGGCAGCCGCAGCGATGGAGCGGTAGTTGTCTTTCTCGGCCACGCCCAGAGCGATGTTTTCGCCCGCAGCAGCCTCTGCTACCGCTTGCAGCACCTCGTTGTCCTTATCCGGGAAGCCGGGGCCCTCTACGATCAGCGGGGCGCCGGTATTCTCCAGGATCTTCTTGACCAACTTGGCGCATTCATCGGCACTCTTGGAGTTTTCCAGTTCCGGGTCGGCGCCGCGCAACCGGAGATAGATTATGTCTCCGTATTCCTCGGCCTTCTTCGCCCAGGCTACGGGATCGTCCCACACATCCGCGTAGTATTCATCAAAGCTAGGGCTCCAATCAGGCTTGATGTCCCAGATTTCGATGGCGATACTGGGACGATTGGGGATCTCGCCCTCGAACTGCAGGAACGGCAGCGTTGAACTCCCGCCCAACTTAACCGTATAAGCTCTAGTTCCGCCTTGTTCCTTGGTGGCGCCAAGCACTACTTCTTGAACCTTGCCAGTAAACTTCTCTTTAATGATATCAACCGGCATAATGTACGCTCCTTTCCTCGGTTAAAATGGTAGTTTTTCAAACAACTTTTTGGATGCGCTCACCGCAACGCTCTCACTCGGGAGATCCAGCAATGCCTTTCCCTGAAGATCGTACTCTGCCACCACCGGATCATTGGGAATCGTACCCAGCAGTTCGAGCCCGCTGGCTGCGATCTCGCTCTCCAGCGGTGAGGCATCGCCGATCCTGGTAATGATCAGGTAGGCATTGCCGATCGGAATCTTCAGCGTTTTAGCCAGATCATAGATCCTGCTTGCAGTGCGTACGCCTTTTGCAGTGGCATCGGAAACAACCAGCAGGATGTCGACGTTTTCGATCGTCTCCCGGCTGATATGTTCCATCCCTGCCTCATTGTCAATGACCATGTAGTCGTAATTTTGTTCTAGAGAATCAAGGTGCCGTTTCAGGATCTCGCTGGGGAAGCAGTAACAGCCGGGGCCCTGTGGCCCTCCCATCACCAGCAGATCATAATCCCTGGTCTCCGTCAGAGCCTGATGCAGTTTCAGTTCGATGAATACGTCCTTGGTCATTCCGGTCGGAACCTTATTTTTCTTGACATCGACCAGAATATTGGAAATGGTGTCCTCCACCTGTATTCCCAGGGCCTCGTTCAGGGTGGAGTTGAAATCGGCATCCACCGCCAGAATAGACCCTTTCTTGGATTCCACCAGATACCTCACCAGCAGTGCCGCCAGAGTGGTCTTGCCTGTTCCGCCCTTACCAGCCAGTGCAATATGTTTGGACATATCGGCCACCTCTTCTGCTCTCAATAACGCTGGCGGTTACATAGCACCAAGGCCTGTATCCGTGCCTGTCTTATGTCAGGCGCAGCTTGGCAAATGGCCCAATCCCGTTCGCTTCACGCGGCCCGACGATGATTTCCCAGCCGGAAAGCTCTTCGATCTTGCCCTTGATGGCAGCAACGCCGCCCGGGATGATCAACTTCTTGTGGCCGACCTTCTGGTTGATGTCCGCATCCTTCAGCCAGGGGCCGATAGTCTCGCCGATGAACTTGCCGCCTGCCCAGGCAGTCATGACAGACAGTCCGTCGGTGTCAAAGGCGATCAGGTAGCTCGGAATCCTGGTCGATTCTACTTCGGAAGCCACCGTGTAGAAGGTCAGCGAGAAGTTGGTGGTGATGTAGACCGGTGAGTTGGCGTTCACATCGCCGAAAGGATAGGCCCCCGGTTGCACCGCGATCGGCTTCTGCGGGTCGGTGTATAGGTTGCTTCTCCAGGAGAACAGCGCCAGCAGGTCCGGTAGAGAGGTGGTTTTCAGCACCACAATGCTGGCGAACTTGGAAACATAGGCCTGCGCCTGCAACACTTCCAGGGCCGGATCGGTCTCGGTGGTGAAGGTGATGGTCGGATAACCGAACGGGCGGAAGCGCTTCTTGACGGCGCTGCGGCGAATCTGGGTCTGGTCGGCGATCACCTTGGAGGTCTCGCGGGCGCCGCTGTCCAACACCAGTTCCTTGTATCCCACCTTGCCAACCAGGTCAGCCAGTTCATCCAGGCTGTTGCCCTTGACCGCCAGTGCCGTGCCCAATTTCTTGGCAACCTCCACGAATTTCTCGTAGTTGGCGGCGGTAGCGGCATAGAGCAAGGGCTTCTTGGCGGCGATAGCGGTCGCTGCAGCCTCGATTGCCGCGGCGTCTTCTGTCAGGAGGATGATCGGCTTATCGGTCTTGCCGGCCACTGCTTCTGCGGCAGCCTTGAAGGTAGCGGCGCTGCCGGAGGCGTTGGCGATGGCGATACCGTCGATCACGTACTGCTGGCCTACACGCTCGAACAGAATCCCGTCGATCTCGTCGACCTTGGCGGCAAGGTTGGCATCATTGTCGGCCACCTCGATGAAAATGCCGGTCGGATGGTAGAAGGTCTTGTCATGACGGAAGATTACCTGCTCGTCGCCGAGCTCCAGCACCTTGTCCCCCGCACCAAACTTGACGAGCTTGATCGGAGGGGCGGTTGCTGAGTCCAATGCCTCACGCGCCTCATCAGACACGTACGGGCACTGGCTCAATGTGGCCTTTCCTGCTGCCAGCGCCATGGCGAAGGCGAGGCATGTCGGTACGCCACATTCTCCACAGTTGGTCTTCGGAAGCAGCTTGAAGATTGCAAGTCCTGTTAAACCCATTGTCACTTCTCCTTTCTTAATGCTTGTTTGTTTAAAGAACCCCTGTCGGGCGCCGCCCTCTTTCGCCTTGAAGAAAGTCAGCGCCCGCGTTAGGGTACTTTTTAAGTTACATCAAGGGATCCATGCTCAGGGCCGGATGTCCCTTTTCTTCCAGGTACGGCTGGATCTCGTCAGGCGTGGTGCCAATGGTCTCGTCGGCGATCATGTCTGCGAAGTTGTCTCCAAAGCCCTCTTCCTTGCCACGCTCATTGAGTTGATCGCGCAGGATGTCCTTCAGTTCCTTGGGCATCCAGATCATTCGTCCAAGGCCACCGTCGGCAGGCAGGAACTTCTTGCTGATCAGGTAGAGGCGGCCCATGCCCAGGAAGCCAGGGGTCTGGTTGCCGCCGCCGACCATGCCGGCCAGACTGGAGAATGTCATGCCGACCGGGGTCATGGATTTGCTTTCACGGGTGGTGATCATGAAGCCGTTAAGCTCCGGAACCATGGCCAGGATGCACTCGCAGCAACCGCAGGTGGTCATCGGGCGGTCCATGCAGGTGTACATGCAGACAGATTCGGTCTTGCCCTGCGTCCTGGAGGCAGCGGTCTCGTTGATGGAGGACCACTCTCCGTTATGGGCATCGATAACATATTCGCTGGTGATCGGCACCGGCTGGCAGACGCCAATCGGGTCGATCTCAAAGGAGGCCTTGGCATCCAGCCAGCTCACGGCGCCGCAGAGGCCGGTACGCTCCGGGGACACGAAACAGATATGGGTCGGTGCGAAAGACTGGCAGAGGGTGCAGGTGTAGAACTCGTCCACCGCATCGTCACGCAGGCTCGTCAGTCGGGCATCACGCTTCAAGTAGGCTGCCCTGGCCTCGGCAAGTCCTGTTTCCACCGCAGCCTCGTCGGTCGTCAGGGTCACCTGCAGCCGGTCGATGATGGCGGCGTATTCCTTCTTGTAGTATGCATAGAGCAGGGTGCCCAGGTCATGCAGCTTGAAGCCCTTCTCCACGGCTGCCTTGCCGAAGCGCATCCAGTTCTGGTCGCGCTGGCCCATGTGCCAGATACCCTCGCCGTAGTTCATGAAGTAGTGGATCCGGCGCTCCAGCACCGGCTCAAAGTCGCTCTGGAACTTGCGGCCATAGACCGTGAGCTTGATGCCTATCGGATAGGCCTTGCCCTCTTCCATCTGGTCGACATCGGGCCCGACGATCTCGATCTTGCCGTCGGTCACATCATCCGCCTCGGCCATAGTCACAAACTCGAAGGCCGGGGAGCGGCCGCCGCCGAACTCTACGAACATGTCGGCCTTGCGGATCGACTCGCCCTCGAAGGCAGCGCCGTGGTTGATCGGAATATTGACTTCAATGGCCGTGATCTTGATGCCGCGGACCTCGGTGCCGATCTGGATCGCTTCATCGTAATCCTGTACGGAGAAGTACCAATCCTTCCAGATCTCGTCCTCGTCCAGGGGCTGGTCGACAATCACCGGGAAGCCCATGTAGATGGCAGCGAAGGAGGCGCAGACCTTGACGATGTCCCGCTCACCACAGAGCAGGCAGAACACCAGAATCCGGTCACGCTGATAGTTCCGGTGCATGAACTTGTCTCCCGGAGGAATACCGGGGAACATCAGGGAGGCCCGGAAGGCGTAGTTGACGGCATGGATCACCTGGGTAAAGTTGCCGAGGCAGTATACCGGCCAGGCATCGATGTCGAACTTGTAGCCCTTCTCCATCAACTGCTCGATCACTTCGTCCACCAGGAAGAGCATGAAGCCCTTCTGGACGAGCTTGTTGACGATCCGGAGAGCATCATCGGAGGTCCGGAAGCGGCCAAGGATCACAACCTCGCCCGGGATCGTCCAGTCCACGTGCTTGATGCCCCACTTGCGGACGTACATATCAGGGATGAACCCGGTCCATGGTTTGGGCAGTTTTTCAGTCTTTCCGGTGGCCATTCTTACAGCCTCAATGATCTCGGCCGCATAGATAACGGCCTCGCCCCAGAGCATCGCATTTTCCAGGCTGGCCTGTGGGTGCACCTGGTTGCGCTTCTCGTTCAGTGGCGTGACCATATCGCCCAGCTTGGAGATCTCGGTGCCGCCCAGGGCCCGGATGGCCGGAACGAAGTAGGCGGTTTCCGGGTACTGTACTTTATGATCGGGGCCATAATTCTTGATTGCCGTGTTGAGCAGAATTTCGGCGTAGCTGAGGGCTACGATCGTCCCCTCATAGGCTTGCCTGAATAGCTTTTTCGGTTCTTTCCCTGGCTCGATCGAACCTGCGTAAATATCTTCAAATTTCTCTCTGTCTACGCGCCATGCTGTGGACATGCTTTTTCCCCCTTTCCTTTAGTTCTTAATTAAAACGCCCCAGCTAGCTCGGTCTCGTACTCTGCAGCGACCTTCTTGTGGATGCCGAGCTTCCAGGTGCGGTATTCCAGCGCTGCTACCAACTTGTCGACAGCGGCCTTGGCGTCGGTCTCGAAGATGAAGTTGCCGCCGAACACGTCGTGGGCGATGCAGGAGACAACGCTCCAGACCAGGCTGCTGCCTTCTAACGGCGGAATCGGGCCGACGTGGGTGGGGATGCCGTTGGCGATCACCCAGGTACCGATAGCGACGGCCTTCTCACTCATGGCCTCCGGTGCGCTGGCGACAAACGGCACTTTCGGGATGTCGACGCCCCACTCGTTGGCCATGGCTGTGCAGAGGTCGTAGGCCCTGGTATTGTCCACGCAGGAACCCATGTGGAAGGCCAGCGGCAGCTTGTCAGGGAACTTGTCCTTGTTGGCTTCGTAGAGCCTGTCGATGAATGCCTTCAGGCCGGGGCCAGCATATTTCTCCACAGCATCGTAGGTCAGCAGGCCGTATTTTCCAGCAGCCTGCATCACGCAACCGGTACCGACGAGGAACACGTTATTGGCGGCCAGGCCCTTGATCACCTCGGTGTGAACCAGGTCGTGCACCACTGCCAGGTTGTTGCAGCCGGCCAGCACACAGACACCGGCGATCTCGCCACTCTCGATGGCGTCGGTCAGGACCTTGATCGGGTTATCCGGGTTGATGGCGGAGAATATGTCCAATATAGCTTCGAAGCTGAATCCGGCCTGGAGCTTGCTCTTGTAGCTCGGGATCTGCACCGGAGCGCCGGACGCCTTGCGCACCTTGAAGGTCTCAAGGGCGAGTCGGATTACTCCCTTGGCGCTCTCCATCGCCCGGGCATCGTCGAAAGCGAAGTGGTAGGAGCCGGGGATCTTGGAGATCGGCATGGTGGTGACCAGTTTGGTGCTGAAACACTCGGCTGCGTTGCGCAGGCCGGGCTTGATGCACTGCACGTCCACAACCATCACATCTACAGCCCCGGTGGCGATAACCAGCTCGGCACCCATGTAGTTGTTGGCGATGGGCACGCCGGACCGGCTCAGAACCTCGTTGCCGGTGCAGCAGATGCCGGCGATGACGATGCCGTTGGCGCCGGCCGCCTTGACCTCGTCAAGGATGTCGGCTTCCTTGCTGGCATAGACCACCATCTGGCTGAGCAGCGGGTTGTGGCCGTGGACGATGATGTTGACCTTGTCGCCATCGAGCACGCCCATGTTGGCCTCACTCGTCAGCGGTTTTGGCGTCCCAAACAGGATGTCGGACAGGTCGGTCGCTAGATGCATACCGGCCTGATCGCTCAGGGCCGCCTTGATGCCGCCGAAGATCAGGTTGACCGGGTCGGCGTCCACGCCGATGTGAGTGCGGTGCATGACTTCGACCACGGCACGGTCGATGGAGGTCGGTACGACATTGGTTTCCGTAAACTTGGATTTCCGGCCCTCGCAGAGCGTTGACCACAGGAAGGTGACCGGGGAGTCATCCTGCTTACCGAAATCCTCCAGGGCAACCTCAGCTACTTCCTTGGCCAGTTCGTTAACGGACTTACCCTCAACGCTCAGACCGATACGTTTGGCCACACGCTGAAGCTTATCCGGGTCGGTAACCTTATAGTCGGGAGCATGTCCCTCGGCTGCTGCATGCAGCACGTGGGCGATGTGCCGCCCGTGGTCGGAGTGGGCGGAGGCGCCGCCGGCCATCATGCGGATGGCGTTACGGGAGACGATCGTGTAATCCTTGGCACCGCAGATGCCCATGCTGCCCGGACCTTCCTCGGCCTTGATGCGGCAGGGGCCCTGGAAGCAGATACGGCAGCAGATGCCGGTGTAACCGAATTGACACTGCGGCTGCTGTGCAGCCCAGCGGTCGAAGGTGGTGATGATGTTCTTTTCCTTGGTTACATCGAGCATTTCCAGAATTGCCGGGTCGATGGTGCGCTTGACGTTCTTGGCGTCTTTGACTCTATCTTTGCGCGCTACCGATGGCTTGGAGTTCTGAAGAGAAGTATCACTAAATCTCGGCATACATTTAACCTCCCTTTTATTAAAGATTTAAAGCCAAAACTTGCTTCCTTCCCCGGGTACGTTCCTTAATTGTTATTCAAAATTGTTATTCAAAATTGTTATTCAAACCGCTCCGGTCTCAGGAAGCATTGAATCACCTTGTTGGACTCTTTGCCTCACCTACCTCCCGTAAAATCTGGTCAAAGACTTTGCTGACTGATTGTAATAAAACCTCTTCTAAACCTTGGGGATCCTCCATCATGGCTCTTTCCCACAGTGCTTCGTCAAACTCCAGGACTCCTAGCAGTTCACCTGGCACGAAAGACGCACTTAAAAACTCTTTTTCTTTAGCAGAGCGAACTTTATTGCCGATCACCTTAACCCTGGGCACGTCCAATTCCCCCGCCAGTTTTTGAATCACATGTGCGGTGTCCACGCTCACCCGGGTGGGTTCGGTAACGATCAGCAACATGTCAACGCCACGGGCCGTGCCGCGCGTTAACTGTTCGATGCCTGCGCCCATATCTAAGATGACGATATCGCGATTCCCAAGGAGAAGAGAATTTATTGCAGCGTTGAGGAAGGCATTTTCAGGACAATAACAATTACTGCTCGCATGCTTGACAGCACCCATGCGCAGCAATTTTATGTTACCGATGTTGATTGCAAACCCTTCCAGGATGTCATCAACCTCGGGGTTAAGAATATAAACCAGACCGCCGCCCCCGGTCCGCTCGCTGATCAACTCTTTCATTTCCAACATTGGCGGCTGGGCTGCAAGTTGCTCCTCGGGTACACCTAGAGTGGTACCGAGGCTGATATCGGGGTCCGCGTCAACTGCGTATATTGTATACCCGCGTTGTGCAAAAAGTTTCGCTAATCCAGCTGCAAGAGTGGTCTTGCCAACCCCACCCTTTCCAGTGATGGCGATTTTCACAATAACACTCCCCCGCCTAAAGTGGCTTGCTTGGAACCGTGCACCTTACCGGACACTTCAGTGGATTGAAACTCTCTTTGTTCGATCATGTTGATTTTACTCAATAAATCCATCCTTAATATACCGGATTCCATTTTTACACACACTTAAACTGCCCCATAAGGCTGTTTCGTAAATAGGTTCTACAGTTGCTCGTCAAATCCTCTTCCGCAATAGGATAATTTTAAACTATTAGCTCTTAGTTTTAGACTATCTGTATAATCTGTCATTTCTACACCAGCAGAATTATTCCTGCATTAAGCTCTAAAATTTTGTTTCTAAATAGGGAACAAACAGGAAGGAGAATGAACGATTGCTCTTGGCGCGGCCAGAAAAGGATCATCAGGATCAGCAGGATAGAAAAGAGAAAGGCCAGCCCAAAGATAATTTCAGAGAAATTGGTGTCCAGCAGAAAAAGGCTCTTTGCTGGCTTAGCAAAAAAGCTCCCGCCATTAGCAGGCTGGAAAAGATAATGCTCAGGGACAACTTGTTGATCGTTCCGCGCAGTTGACCGACTGCCATAGGCAGGTTTGTCAGGAGGACAGAGAGCCGCCCCCCTTCCCTGTCCGTTTGACAGGATTGTTATTGGCAGGATAGTTAGCGGATATGACGAATATCGTAAGAAATGAGCGGTGGCATTAAAGATTATTTGGGCGGGGAGAGGCGAGATCATGAGTCGGCGGTTCTCGATTGCGCTCATTACAGCCGGGTTATTGCTGATAGCGCTGGGCCTGTGCTCTGGAGACGTAGCACGGGTGCTGATTAAGGCGCAAAGATTCTGCCTGGAATGCATCGGGATCGGTTAGGCGGCCATGCTAACCGCATCCAAGCGCCGTCTGGCCCAACTCTTTGCCGCCGTGCTCTCCAATAGCCACCTGAGCGGTTTTTTAAGCCTGAATCTTTATCAGGGACCTTTAAAGGGATTATGTATTCCCTTTTTGAATTGTTACTCCTGCCCGGGTGCAGTAGCTGCCTGTCCGTTAGGAAGTTTACAATCCATGCTGGCTGAAGTCCCGCACCGGTTATCGCTTTATGTGCTAGGCTTGATGACCTTCACCGGGGCGCTGGCCGGCCGTTTTATCTGTGGCTGGCTCTGTCCCTTCGGCTTGCTGCAGGAATTAGTGGCCCGGGTGCATCACAGAAAGTTCCCGTTGCCAAAGGTGCTCACCCGGCTTAAATACCTTTTCCTGATCCTGGCTCTGGCTCTGCCGGTACTTATTCTGCAAGTGGGTGGTACCGGCGAACCTTATTTCTGTAAATTTATCTGCCCGGCCGGAACGATCGAGGCCGGTCTGCCTCTAGGACTAGGCCGTCCGGAACTGCGAGGACTGCTGGGAGGCCTGTTCCTCTGGAAGGCCGCTATTCTTGTTCTTTTTCTAGTAGCCATGGTCTTTTTATATCGGCCATTCTGCCAGTTGGCCTGTCCACTGGGAACCTTCTACGGCCTCTGCAACCGTTTCAGCCTATGGCGCCTGGAAGTGGCAGCCGGCTGCGAGCACTGCGGCCAGTGCCGCCAGAGTTGCCCGCTGAAGATCCCGGTCGATCTGTCGCCGAATAGCGCCGAGTGCATTCGCTGCCTGTTGTGCCGCGATGCCTGCCCGCGCGGCCTGATCTCCTTTGACAGATGTGCATCCGTGAGCAATCACGGTTCAACTCATGAAATGTTCGACTAGGGGGATGATTTCATGCGCTATAAATGGTATCCGGTAGCCCTATTGGCGATATTGCTGTTGGTTGTCACGTCCTCCTGCAGCCGCACGGAGTCGCCGGTGGGTACACGCCCTCCTGCATTCACCCTGCAGGAGATAAACCACCAGCAGTTCTCTTTTCCTGACAGCATGAAGGGAAAGAAGACTGCCCTGGTCTTCTTCTCGTACACCTGACCGTCCTGCATAAAAGAAGTGTTGCAGTTGCAACCAGAGCTGGAAGACTGGAGCGCCACCCGGAATTTCGAGCTAGTGCTGATCACCGCCGATTCCCAGCCGGAGATCGACAGTTTCTTGAAAAGCACTCCCTTGCAGGCCCACATCCTGTTAGACCCGGCCGGTGAGGTGTTTCAGAAGTACAATGTCCAGGCCATTCCCACCGATCTCCTGGTTGATGAGAACGGCTCTATTGTGTGCAGCTTCGTCGGCTGGAACGACGACGAGTTCAAAAATCTGAAGACCTGGATCGGGGTTTAGCATGATCATCCCTGGAACCACGGCCAACGCTCAGGGATCATCTGGCCGACACCCGTTAAGACAACAAGTATTGTCTTTACCGGCTGCACCTTGGGTAAGGGCAACTTACTCTATCGGGACTACGGGAAGCACGCCTTCACCTTATAATAAAACAAGGCTTCCATATTCCGATTGGAACAGGATGCCTTGAATATTTGCTTTGATTTAGCTTGCCGCCATGGTTGTTATCTAGCGCTCAGGACAGCTAACCTACGGGCAGCTTGTACCTGATTATGTCCTGCAAATCGGGCGTCACCGGATAACAACAGATCCCCAGGGTTCCAGGGCCTATATGCGCTCCTACCACCGGCCCCACCGGGCACAGATCCGGTTCCAGCCCGGGGTAAAGTTCTTTTATCCGTTGCACCAGAGCCTTTCCATCAACTTCCGCCCCCACCTGGACAACTGCTGTCTTCAGTTCATGCGACTGCTGATAGGCCTTATCCAGTTCCGTCAACATTCTTTGCAGTCCTCTTTCTCTCGTTCTGATCTTCTCGTAAAGATCGATGATATTGTTCTTATCGGGATTGAAGAACAGAATCGGCTTCACCTGCAGCAGCGTACCCACCAGAGCGGCTGCACCGCCGATACGGCCGCCTCTTTTTAGGTATTCCAGGGAATCCGGCAAGAACAGCAGGGTCCGGTGTTCCTTGATGTATTCTAGTGTCTGTAAGATGCGATCCTTTGCCCAACCGGCAGCGATAGTCCGGGCAGCGGCATCCACCAGCATATAGGTTCCGATCGCAGCAGCCCAAGAGTCCACTACCGATATGTCCACTCCCGGCATCATTCTGGCGGCCGACCGGGCTACCTGAACCGTTCCGCTGATCCCCGCTGAAAGATGAATCGAGATGATGCTCTGTACCTTGCCGGCCAGCCGGTCGTAGGTCTGCAAAAAATCGCCCATGGACGGCTGCGAGGTGGTAGGAAGATATGATACCCGACGCAGCCGGAGATAAAAATCCCGGTAGTCGGTGACATTTGCCTCCGGCCAACTCTCGTCGCCGAAGTTGACAATCAGCGATACGACCTCCGCCTGGTACTCTTCCACCTGCGCCGGCGAAAGATAGGTAGTACTGTCTGTGACAATACCGATGCTGGCCATAGCCCACCTCATTAGCTTTTATTTCCACTTTAATAATTCTAATTATAGCATTAGCATGGCCTAATCCGAATAGCTCCGGGTCGCAGATGTTAAGGCGACCTGGATGGAATCGCCAGCGATGTTGGCATTTTTCCTTCCAAGCCGCCTTTATTCATCTGGCTATGCCGCTCGCGATAAGCCGGATGTGAAACCTGTTTAGCGTTTATCGCACTAATTTTGAAGGTGATCATTGATTACATGAGCCAGCAAATCTAAAGACCGGATTGTTCACTCAGTTCAATAGCGTGCTGAACCTCTTCTTCAAGTGCCGGTGGCAGTCCCATGATCTTGACGTTCAGGAAACCGCGCACGATGGTGGCCGCAGCATCTTCCTCGGACAGCCCGCGCGCCATCAGGTACTCGATCTCTTCCTCGGCGATCTTGCCCACGGCTGCTTCGTGTGACAGTTCTACCCCCTCAGCCCGGGCTTCCAGTTCAGGGATGGCGGCGATCACTCCGTGGGGCGATAGCATCAGGCCGCGGCACTCCAGGTGCCCCTTGACGCCCGCAACCTCTCCCAGCAGGTGACCGCGATTCATGATGTAGCCACCCCTGGTTACCGAACGGGCGATGATCTCCGCCCGGCTCTGCTCTCCCCGCAGGATGACACGGGAACCAACGTCCATATGGGAATTCGGCTGCGCCACCAGAATTGAATGAAACCGGGCCAGACTGTTTTTCCCCTCCAGAATGGCGGTCGGGTACATCTGGAGGCTGCGAACCGGTTTCATGCAGATATAATTAGAAAGATAGGTCCCGCCATCCTCCACCGTGGCGCCGGTACGTGGCCGCACCGCTACGTTCTCAGCCCAGTTATGCACCATGGTAAAGCTGATGGTGGCGTTTTTCTTGACGTAAAACTCCGAAACCCCGATGTGCATCCCCGATTTCACCCCGTGTCCGGTGGTACAACCGGTGATGATGCTAAGTTCCGAGCCCTCTTCTGCGATGATAATATTATGCACATCCTGGATCAGGCCCTCCTGGGTGATGTAGAGGCAGGCCTGAACAGGGTAGACTGTTTTTACTCCAGGCAGCGCTCTGATAAAATAGCCATGTTCCCGGTGCAATTCAGCGCGCGCTGTAAACATGTCGGAGTCTACCGCCACGTTTTTCCAGTAGTAATCCTGAACCCAGGGATACTTCTCCAGCGCCTGGGTAATACTGATCACTTCCAATCCATCCTGGCTGATGCTGGAATGGATCACCGAGTGGTCCTTTTGAATATAGGTACCCGTTCTTCCCTGACCGGAGACATCTACCCCCGTCCTAAGCATGTCTCCCTTTTCAACCTCAGTGAGCGCTTCGAGACTGGACAAATAATCGTGAAGGATGCCCTCGTCCTTGTACAAGCCGAAATCGATCTCATCTCCGAAGGCGGCCTTTTTAGCAGCCGCACTCTTTGCTCTGGAATGCAGTTCTTCCGCCATCTATTTGCCTCCTCACACCATACACTTGGTGCATTCGCCGTATCCCATCTTATGGATACAACCGAGCAACTCACGAGGGTTAATCCCGCTGCAGGACATTTTTCCTTCGTACAGGACATGCCCTACGTCCGCAGGAACATAATCGAGAATATAGCCGGTATGGGTGATGATCAACCCCGCCTTCTGACGTCCTGTTTTTATCTCCCGTCGAGACCGCTCCTGGCCCTTCAGGCCATCCTTCTGCAGCAGTTGGTTGATAGCTTGTCCGATTAGGACGATATTCTCCAAATCTACACCAGACTCCGGTTCGTCCAACAATACCAGGTCCGGGTCTTGGGCCAACAACTGCAACATTTCGGAGCGTTTGATCTCGCCACCGGAAAATCCATAATTCACGTCACGGGGTAAAAAGGACTCCAAGTTCAATTCTTTGGCCGTTGCTTCAAGGTTATTGTTCCGGCCTCCGGCGGAGATCCTCAATAAATCCTGCAGGGAAACGCCCCGCAAAACCGGCGGCCGCTGGAATGCAATGCCAATGCCCAACTCCGCTCTCTCATGAACAGGCAGGGACGTGACCTCCCTACCCTTGAAGATAATCTTTCCAGAGGTGATCCGGTACCGGCCAAATCCCATAATCGCCCCGATCAGGGTTGACTTTCCGGAACCATTGGGACCGAAAAGAACGTGGGTCTCGCCTGGCTTGATATGCAGGTTCACCCCCCGTAAGATCGGTTTGTTATCCACATCAACATGAAGATCCGCGATCTCTAGCACTTACTTCCCCCCTACTCGCAGGACTGCAAAAGGGTATCAATTCCTACTTAATTTTAAGTAATTCCCCTAACACTCTACCCTAATACGAGTTACCGGTCAACTCCGCGCCCCGGTCTACTCCTAGTCTACCAAGGAGGAGCTTATTGTTTTATATATTTATATATTATAATATAAAGTTATTAACGATAACCCAGGAGGGCGTGATTAAATTTATTGAAGGCAGACGCCACGGATTGGAGGTTCATTACAGCGTGGTTAATGAAGATGCTCGCAAGATTATTCAAACTCTATTCTCTTAATTTCCCGATAGTGCAATAAAATTGGAAAGGGGTGCTTGAAATGTGTGAGGCAAAAAGCGATTGGGAGAAATGCGTCGAGTTTCACGGTCATACCTGCCCCGGCTTGGCAATGGGCTATCGGGCGGCCAGGATCGGCCTAGAGGAACTCGCAAGAAGCCGTTCGCTGGATGAAGAGTTGGTGGCCGTCGTGGAGAATGATGCCTGCGGCGTGGACGCTGTGATGGTCATCACAGGCTGCACTCTGGGCAAGGGCAATCTGCTGTTTCGGGATTTCGGCAAGAACGCCTATACCTTTGTGAGTCGCAAAAGCGGATCCGGGGTGCGCGTTTATGTAAAAGCAGACGCCTGGCAAGGAGCTATCGGGTTGCGCTCTTTGCGGTCTGGACCACAGCAGAGCATAGTACAGCAGATTCTGGATATACCACAGGAACAGTTTTGCACGTTGCAGCACATTAAAGAGGAACTGCCAAAGCCAGCCCGCATCTTCAATTCGGTCACCTGCGCCTTCTGCGGCGAGGCAGTCTCTGAAGTCAGAGCGCACGTGAAAGAAGGTAAGTTGGCCTGCACCTCCTGCGCTGAGCAGTACACCAGGGGATGGTAGGATTACCCGTATAAATTAACCGCCTCTATTCGGGCGGTTTTTCATTTTTGAATCTATAAGCAGTCAATAAACATAAAACCCTGCAAGTCTTGTTATGATTATGGTGCGGATGAGAGGATTTGAACCTCCACGGGTGTTACCCCACTGGGTCCTGAACCCAGCGCGTCTGCCGTTCCGCCACATCCGCACTTATTCACGCAATTTAAAATACCACTTATAATATTGACTGTCAAGGTACAGACGGCAGATGCAGACGGCATATTGAAAGAGCTCGCAACAGGGGACGGCGACGGTTCTCCGTCGTCTTCCTTTTTGAAAACTATAATCCACCATATTACCCAGTCAATGGCTGAATAATTTATGTTTTTCTGCACATCTTATTAGCAGACCTTGCTTATTTGGAGGTGAAACAGTGCTGAAAAGATTGTTACGCCGTAAACGGCTGCTAAGACTGTTGTTTGGTTTGGTTATCTTGGCCAGTTGAGCACTATCCCCGGCAGCATTTGCTTCATCGCTGCCCAATGTAGCACCAGCATCAGAGGACTCGCAGCAGGCAGAATGTGCCTGGTTGGAAAATACAGACTACTGCTATTCAGGCAAGTCATTGCTGGTTGAGGTTAGCGCCTATTGTTCCTGTCCACTTTGCTGCGGCAAGAGCGATGGTATCACCAAGAGCGGCAAGCGCGCCCAGGCAAATCACACCGTTGCCGTAGATCCAACGGTGATTCCTCTCGGTTCAGCCGTTT
>JBEKKU010000024.1:0-21619 GCA_050010575.1 Thermacetogeniaceae bacterium
AGGGCGGCCATCCCCAGCCATGAAGCCAGGATGTACATGCCATCAACCAGCGTCACCCCCCAAACCATCTTCAGCGCTTCCCGAAAGCCGCGGGTGGCAGATTCGTAGAGAATGGCCAGGCAGACCAGCCCGATCGACAGCTGCAGGGTCATCCCCAGGAAAAATCCCGCGAAAAAGGCCACTAATCCCCCTCCTTCTGCGTAGAGAGCGCTACGATGGTATTGGACTTGGCCACCCCGGCCTCTCTTTTCAGGGTGGTGGAGATCAGGCTCTCCAGCTCGGCCGTGTTTTTGACGGCTACTTTTAACAGATAGTCATACTCTCCGGTAATATGGTGACACTCCAGAATGCCGGCACAGCGGCTGACTGTTTCCCGGAATTGCTCCGCCAATCCTTTCTGGTCGAGGCTCACCAGAATGAACGCCGTCAGGCTCAGGCCGAAGCTCGCCCTGTTCAGCTTGACGGTATACCGGGTGATCACTTCCGCCTCTTCCAGCTTGCGAATCCGCTCCGATATAGCCGGAAGCGAGAGGCTCACCTGCTTGCCGATCTCCGAATTGGTGATCCTGCTATTCTGTTTGAGCAGGCGCAATATTTGCAGGTCGATGGTATCCACAGCAGCCACTCCTGTTTAAGATATTAAGTTGATTATAGTCAATCAGATATAATAATAATACAAAACAACATAAAAACAATAAAAAATAAATATATATGAGACATTATCTTTAAATATTTAATATGATTTCCGTATTGCCTGGGATTTGAGACGGGGGGAGTGTCAGCTGCTTGGCGAGGCAGCCCTTGTTGCATCCTTTAAATGTTGGCCCAGTGGCTGCGATCAGTCAGGCCTTTAATTGTAAACTCCACCAAGTAATCTAAGATGTGTGGAAAATGATGAAACCCAATCTCTTCCTTATGGGTATCGATATTTATTAGCGCTGTAAAAATGGCCATTATCAGCTCAGAATCCATATCATCCCTCATTTTCCCTTCAGCCTGCCATTTATTTATTAACTCTGCAAAACTGTTATATAGGAAATCAACCTATTTAATTCCATTTTTATTCCATTTTCTTCACGGTAATGTTGCTCCAGTTTGCTGAAGATATCCCTGTTGTACCATTTAATACCTATAAAAACTGACATAGAGGAATATGGAAAAAGATGTTGAATTATTCCATAAGAACACGATGTTGGTAATAATGGGGGTGGAAATGAGAGCGATGACATGGGCATCCAGGTTTCGCTAGCTTGTTGGCAAGTGTCTTATTCAGGAAAGGAGATCGGAAAAATGTCTGAACAGGAACTACTTAACCAAGAAGCAACGGAGTTGCAAGCCTTAGAAGCCCACCGGAACCGGCTGCTGACCAACCTCTATTTTAAACAGGATATTCTCATCAAGGCAAACACGCACTGGGAACAGTTGACCTGCGTTGGCTATAACCCGCAGCTGGGACGCCTGGAGGCAGTGGTGTCGGTTAAACAGGCCAGCGGCTATAGCACCGGCCTCTGCAAGGGTGGATCCACGGAATATGTGCGATTCTTCGTCGATTGGGGCGATGGCGCCAGCTTTAAGGATGTTGGCGTCACCAGTTGCAAGGCCTTCAATATCCCCGGGGTGTCGCCGCGTAAAACTCTGAAGTACATGGTGTACACCACCCTGGATGACGCCGCCCACCGGCGCTGCTGTGAGTTTCCGGTGCTGCCGAAGGCGAGGGCGGTGCTCTCCTGGAACCAGGTACCATCGCTGGATCCCCATCAACTCCCTGCCTTCGGCAATATCCTTGACGCCAGCATCCAACTGCGGCCCAATTTCAGCATCCAGTGCCTGATCGAAAGCGGGATGATCAAGCAGGAGGCCGCCGAGATCTTGGAAAAGTCGGGGCTTATATCCAAAACTGCCGTCTTCAAGCCGCTTCCGGCGCAGCCCGAGGTGCTGATCAGGGATTACAGACAGCAGGAGGTGCCTGATCACCGCACTGCCTACACGACCGTCTTTCCCCTGCTGAAGGGCGGGGACCTCCTGGCCAAGGCGGCCCCCGGGTTCAGTGCAGAACTGCTCAAGATCGACGTCGACAAGGTGGTCGAGGTTCTGAGCGATTACGAGACCTCAGACATGACATTTGAGCAGCTGGTCTGCGCAGGGCTCCATACCTCCAGTGATCTCCTGGGGGCGGTGGTCCATGTCAAGAAGCCAAGTGGCTACAGTGGCGGCCTGTGCAACACCGGGTCGAAGGAGTATGTGGCTTTTTGGGCTGACTGGAACGGTGATGGGGCGTATGAGGAGTACCTGGGGACGGCCAGCGTGGACGTCCATGACATCGGCGGCAGCCTGCCCGCAGGTGGCCTGTATTATGGCGTGGTGCTGCCCTGCAATTTTGCCAGCCATGTCAGGAGTTGCACCAAGCCCAACCTGGTGCGGATCAGGGCGGTGCTGTCCTGGAGCATCCCGCCGTCGACTATCGACCCGGAGGGCCTCAATTATTGGGGGAACAGGCTCGATGTCGAGGTGCAGATCCGCACCGGCGAGGCCACCAGCGGCATGTGGGAACTCATCTACGATGTGGGCAACGTCGATGTCACCAGCATCAGCCAGAGCGGCGCCGACCTCGGTCTGGCCTTCCCTTCCCACGGCGTGCTGCACCCCTACGATGCCAGTCAACCGGCGCTGGACCGGCCCTTTGGCGGATGGATCCGTATCGGCGGCCGCATCTATGATACTGGAGCGCCCGGCAGCGTGCATTTCCAGGTGCAGTACCGGCCGCACGGCAGCACAGACTGGCTGCCGGCCACCCATGACATGACCTTCGATTTGATGCATCCGGACCCCTCTGACCCGCATTTCCCGGAGCAGATCATCACCATCTCCAGCCCGGACGGCTGGTTCCCCTACCTGGAGGACCCGGTGGCCATGCCTCCGATCATGGAGCGGACCAGCGCTCTTGCCTGGTGGAACGCCGGCGCCCTGAGCGGCCTCTATGACCTGCGGCTGGCCTATACCAAGGATTACCCGATCGCTGCCGGCAGCGTGATCTACTATTCCGGGGTGGCCACCATCATGGTCAACAATGTCAATTACGTCCCCAGTCCCACACCCAACGTCGCCCTGGATATGGCGTCCACGCTGGACCTGATCATCGACGGGGGAGACTGCCGCCAATATGCGCAGGGGATCACGATCACGGGGCGCCTGCGGGCGGTGCACAGCTATTTCTGGAAATGGGTCTTCGATCTGCAACCCACCACGCATACCCATGGCATCGAGCCCGATCCCCCCTTCCGTTGCTACGGCAGCCTGAGCGATGCGGGGAACGCCGATGAGGAATGGTCGCTGGCCACCAAGAGCGCCGATCCGGCAAACCCGGTAGAGCTGGATATCTGCGGCTATACCCTGACCCTATGGGCTTACGACCGCACCATTGTGGACAGCAATGGCGCCATTGTCCACTATAATCGAAAAGCGGTGGGATTCTGCATCGTCGAGCCGTCCGCCTAATTTTTCGACTCCCTGCCGGTGCGGGGAGGCCAGACCACAGCACTAACCCAGGCCCGGGCAGCAGGCCCGGGCCTGCTGTTGTGTTCGCCCGTCATTGACCGGAGAGGCTGTGCCGGTTTTCACCGGCACGAGGACGGCGCTGTGGTAAGATAGAAGAAAAAGGGCGGCGCGGCAGCCTCGGCAGCAGGCCCGGGTTCCGCCTGCGACGGGGTTATCAGCATGGGTGACTGGAAGGACGAGCAGAGGGAGCAGGGCGGACGGGAGGCAGATCTGCAGGCGCCTGCGGGGCTGCCGCCGCTGGCGGCGGGGTTGGCCGCGCACGCCGGGCAGGGTTATCTGGGCTTCCACATGCCCGGCCACCACCAGGGGCGGGCGGCCTGGCCACCCTGGCGCGACCTGCTCGGGAAGGCGGTCTTCAATCTTGACCTGACGGAGTTGCCCGGGTTGGATAACCTCCAGGACCCGCAGGGGATCATCCGGTCGGCGGCAATAGAGGCGGCCGCCTACTTCGGGGCGGCGGAGACCCACTTCCTGGTGAACGGGTCGAGCGCCGGCATCCTGGCGGTGTTACTGGCCACCTGCCGGGAGGGCGACCGGGTGCTGCTGCCCAGGAACTGCCACCAGTCGGTGGTGCACGGCCTGGTCCTGAGCGGGGCGACGCCGGTCTACCTTCCGGTGCGTTGGTCCCCGGGGCTGGGATTGCCGGGGATGCTGCAGACCGGCGACCTGGAGGCAGCCCTGCTCGATCCGCCGGAACCTGCCGGAGATTGGTCACCAGGCGACCGGGAGCGGCCAGCCAGGACTGCACCGGAGAGCGCGCCCGGGTCATCCGGACGGCAACAGGCGCCAGGGTCCTCCGTCCGGTCTGCACCCGGCAGGCTGCTGGTGCTGCTGCACCCGAGCTACTACGGGCTGACCGGGGAACTGGCGGCGCAGGTAAAACTGGCTCATCATTATGGATTGCCGGTGCTGGTAGACGAGGCTCACGGATCCCACTTCTGCGCCAGCTCGCTGTTTCCCGCGCCGGCCCTGCAGGCCGGAGCTGATTACGCGGTTCACGGCGTGCACAAGACCCTGGGCGCCTTCACCCAGGCGGCCCTGCTCCACTGCCGGGGTAACGCCGGTAGCGGGCAGATCGCCCGCGCCCTGCGGCTGGTACAGACCAGCAGCCCATCCTACCTGTTGTTGGCCTCCCTAGACGTGGCCCGGTGCCAACTACAGCGATCAGGGGCACAGTGGGAGGAAACGGCACACCTGGGTATACGGCTGCGGCGGGAGATCTCCCAGATCCCAGGCCTGCTGGCCCCGGGGGAGGAACTGTTAGAGGTGCCGGGTGTAATCACCTATGACCCATCTCGGCTGGTCGTTAACGTACACTGCCTGGGGATTACTGGCTTTACAGCATCCGACTGGCTAAGGCGAGAGCGGCGTATTCTGGTGGAGATGGCCGATTTAATGAATCTGGTGTTCATCTTGACCCCCGGCGATCTGGGGCCGGCATCAGACGCTCTGCTGGAAGGGTTGCAGGCCCTGGCCGAGTCGTACGGCTTTACGGACACACGGGGCGCCGCCTGTGGACAAGGTGGTGGTGGATCCGGTGGAAACGGTGGATATATGCTCGGCAGCGAACAAGAAGGGCCTGCCTGCTCCGGTGGATATGCGGCCATTGGCCGGAGCGAGAGAGGGATCAACGCCGGTGGAGATAGTGCATTCTGTGGACAGTCAGACAGTGCAATGGGGAACGGCGCGTCTGGCTGGCTTAAGATGATGCCGGACATTTACGAACTGCCGATCCCCCGCCAGGCCCTGACCCCCCGCCAGGCCTTCTTTGCCCCGTCCTGTCAGGTACCGCTGGAGACAGCGGCGGGGAAAGTCGCCGCCGAGATGATCGCGCCCTACCCGCCGGGCATCCCGGTGATCTGTCCGGGCGAGGTGATCAACCATGCGGTGTTGGAGTGCCTGGTTGCCTGGCGCCGCGCCGGGGGCGCCAGGCCGGGGTGCGGGTGCCCCCGGCGCCCTTTGGGCGCGGGCGCGGGCATGATCGCCGTGGTCGACGGGAGCTAGACCGCCTCGGCTTTCTACGGACAGGGACCGATATTGCCGTCAATAGTATTTATTCGGTAGTCTCTGCTTTTTGAGCCTTCTTATAGGCTGCGCCCTCTTTAAACACGGTGCCCACCGACTGGCCCAGGCTCCAATAACTGCTGCCCATCAGCATCATCGGGTCGATTTTTTTAGGGTCGGGCTGGCCATTCGTCAGGCATTGCTCATTGGCATAGGCGGCGATAATCTCCCCGAAAAAGAGTTCAAAATCAAAGATCGGAATGCTCTGGATGACCTTACAGAGAAAGTTCAACCGGCATTCGCTGATCATCGGCGCCTTTCCGAGTTCATCATAAAAGGACGTGAACACTGCGGACTTGTCCGTGGTTTTTCCCGATACCAGCCCACAGTAATCGGTCTTCTGAACCAGGTCTACCGGTGGGATATTGACGCTGAAATACCCGTGCTTTCTGATGCCGGAAGTTGTGTGATGGGTGCTGCGCAGCGAGATATAGAGCACCGGCTCCAAGCTGACTACCCCGCAGGCGCCAATGGTGGCGTAATTCGGTCTGCCGTTGACCTCTGCTCCTGCGAGCACGACTGGAAAGGGGCCGAAAGGCCGGTTTGGGATTTTGATCTTCTCCACGTGTAAACCCCCGTTTATATTGTCGTCTGGTGCGTATCAACAATATCCTTTCAGGCCTCGAATCCCATCAGGTGTTTAACCTGCCGGCAGTTCTCCGGCGACGTCAGCAACTCCAACAGCTTGAAGGCCACACCCAGTGCCGTTGCCGGCGAGGAGGAGGTGATGATGTTGCCGTCAACCACCATCGGTTGATTGACCACGTCAACGCCGAAGGCTGCCAGTTGTTGCTGGCGCAGACCGTCGTCTAAATGATAGGTCGTTCCCTTACGCCCGCGCAGGACCCCGCTTTTTCCCACCGGCAGGGCTCCGACACAGATGGCGGCGATGATTTTACCAGCCCGGTTAAAATCCCGGATCACGGACAAGAAGTCATCGCCGAAGGCGTCCTCGTAAAAACCGGCTGTCTCGAAGCCGCCGGGGATCGCCAGGGCGTCATAATCTGCCGCCTCAACACTGGAGAGCTGCAGTTCCGGATGTACGGCCAGGCTCCAGGTGCATGCCAGCCGCTGGCGCCTGCCGCAGGTGATCAGCTCTGTTGACCCGTCTCCCTCTACCTTGTTCCAGCCCAGCACGTCGGTGAAGACGCTGGCTTCGTAGGCCTCAAAACCGTTTGCCAGCAATAAAAGAGTCTTTGTCATGCTACACATCACCTTCTCGGAATAGATTTCCGCTACACATGATCGCCTGCCCTAAGCGCATTCTTGGAAATTACGAGGGAACGAACAGGATTGACAATGTTGTGTTCATCTACCTCTTTCCGTATGGGCAGACATACAGGCACAGACCGCAGACCGGCAACTGCCCGCTGTCTCTCATGCTGTTGAAGTAGGACTGGCATCTGCGCGCATCGTACCGTGCCTCACGCGGTTCGTCGTCACGAAACGGACGGCCACTGAAGGCCTGCTGCGGACAGATCTCTACGCATTCCGTGCAGTTCCCGCATTGCTCCTCCATCAGGACTCCGGTAGACGCCAGCGGCGCATCCGTGAGAATCGAGGCAAACCTGACCCGCGGCCCGTGCTGCGGGGTGACCAGCAGGCAGCTCTTGCCGATCCAGCCCAGCCCAGCCAGGTGCGCCCCCAACTTGTGTGAAAATGAGGCGCAGATCCGGACATCATCCGCATGTTCTGCCGCGGGGATGGGCAGAGCGCGGTATCCTTTCTGCTGCAGGTAGCCGGAGATCAGTGAGGCTGCCAGGTCCAGGCGCTGGTTGATGATGTCGTAAGCGTGCAGCCGGTAGTTGACGGCTACTGCCCGATCGGAACGATTCGGCAACTGGTCCACGATCGTATCCAGCAGCACGATGCCTAGGGAGATGCAGCGAGGGAACCCTTCCACCAGCGGCCCTCCCTGTTCCACGACCGCGTCATGGGCCTGGGCCAGGTCAGCCACCCCAGCATAGTCGATCCCGCTGTGATCCGCCAACTCCCGCAATTCCCCGAACAGTTCCATCCTGCACACCCCTCTCCGATACTGATAAATTTAGTTTAGCAAAATATGGGGAATTTGAACAGCGCCCACCGCCTGCCGTTTGTGCCATTATCTTGAGTACAGGCGCCCATCGGCTCTTGCCCTTTGGCTGCCTGCTCTTACGCCTATGTAAATCAGGCGCAATGTGGTAAGATTAAAGCAAAAATAACAGGGATAAACAGGTGGTACCGGGTCGCTCGGGCGCTATTTCACCTGTTGACTAGGGTTGAACGTGATGGGTGGTTTAAGAGGCAGACTGATCACCTTTGAGGGGGTTGACGGGGCGGGCAAGAGTACCCAGACTGCCTTGACTGCGGCTGCCCTGGGGCAGCGCGGTTATGACGTGCTGGTCACCCGGGAGCCCGGCGGCACCCGTCTCTCCGAGGAGATCCGGAGGCTGTTGCTCGACCCGCGGTTCAGCGAGATGGCGGGCTCCACCGAGGCGCTGCTGTATGCCTCCGCCCGCTCCCAGTTGGTGAGAGAGGTGATCCTGCCGGCCCTGGAGGCGGGACGGGTCGTGCTCTGCGACCGCTTCGTGGATTCCAGCCTGGCTTATCAGGGTTACGGCCGGGGGATCAGTATCGATCTCCTATGCACTGTCAACGCCTTTGCCCTGGCCGACCTGGGACCATTCTTCACCATTCTGTTCGACCTGGCCTCCGAGCAGGGCCTGGAGCGCTCCGAGACCAGGGAGAGCGACCGGCTGGAGCAGGAGAGCGCCAGCTTTCACCAACGGGTGCGGGATGGCTACCTGGCCCTGGCTGCGGCCGCCCCGGAGCGGATCCGGGTGGTGGATGGATCGGGTACCCCGGCGGAGGTGCAGACCCGCGTCTGGGCGCAACTGCTAACCTTCCTGGAAGGAAGAGAGCAGGGGGCGCCCTTTACCGCCCCGGAACCCGGGCAATAGTTGTTTGGCTGAGCCTGTCGAAGGTGACGAAATATAAATGATGAAGCAAGGGCTAGCATTTAAGGCGATAAAAGTGGAGCATGGAGTGAATGGGGCGCTGTAAGGGCTGATGATCAAGGAAGAGAGGTTGCAGTATGAGGTTTGGCGACTGGGAGCACGAGCCGGCTGTACGCCAACTGCGCCAGGATATGCAAGGCGGTCAGCCTGCCCATGCCTACCTCCTGGCTGGACCCGCCACCAAATGCAAACAGGAGACGGTATCCTGCCTGGCCCAAGCCCTGCTCTGCCTGTCGCCCGAAGCGGGGGAGCCCTGCGGGCACTGTGTTTCCTGCGATGCCTGGGAGCACCAGGCGCACCCGGACTACCACTCGCTGGAGCCTGACGGAAGCAGTCTGAAGATCGAGCAGATCCGGCAGTGGCAACCCTTTTTCAACTACCGGCCGCAGCTCGGCAGGCACCAGGTTTTCTCCCTGAGCGCCCCGGAACTGCTGACAGAGCCTGCGGCCAACAGCTTGTTGAAGATCCTGGAGGAACCGCTGCCCCAGACGGTCTTTCTGCTGGCCACCGAGGACGAGCGCGCCCTGTTGCCGACCCTGGTCTCCCGCTGCCGGGTAGTGCTGTTTCGCACCAGGCTGGAGGATCGGCCCCAGGAGGGCGACGACAGCGCCGCTGAAGGATTGCGTCAGTTACTCTGGTCGGACAGCGAGGCAGAACTGCTACGGCAGGTGCGCCTGCTTAAATTGGATCGACCGGCAGTCGGCAGACTGCTGCGGCAACTGCTGTCGGATGTGGAGCAGCTCTATCGGCAGGCCCGCCAGCAGGTTTTAGCCGAACAGGGGAATACCAGGATCAGCAAGGGCCTGATGGAGTGTCTGGACATCATCATGACCGGGCAGCAATTGCTGGACGACAATGTCTCCGTACCACTGCTCCTGGCCCTGACTCTGCGGGCGCTGCAGAAACGACTGCGGGAACTGCCGCCGGAGATCAGGTCAGCCGGCGGTGTGTGACCGCTTCATACATTGGGAATGATTTTGGAATCATACATTCGGTGACGATATTGGAGGAACAGGTGTATGGCTGACAACGGACCGAAAAGCAGACCGGAGACGAGCGATCAGGGAACTTTGACCGGCGAGAAGGTTGTGGTAGTCGGGATCCGCTTCCGGGATGCCGGCAAGATATATTTCTTCAAACCAAAGCAGTTCCAACTTCAACCCAAAGACCAGGTAGTCGTGGAGACCGCCCGGGGGATCGAGTTCGGTACGGTGGTGATCGGCGAGCGCCAGGTGGCGCCGGAAGAAACCGTGACTCCCCTGCGGGAAGTGATCCGCAAGGCTACCACCGAGGACTGCGCCAAGATGGAAGAGAATAAGAGGCGTTCCAAGGAAGCGTTCAGCGTCTGCGGGCAGAAGATCGCCGAGCATGGGTTGCCTATGAAGTTGATCGACGCGGAGTTCACCTTCGACGCCGGCAAGGTGCTGTTCTATTTCACCGCCGAGGGCCGGGTGGATTTCCGGGAACTGGTCAAGGATCTGGCGGCGGTGTTCCGTACCCGGATCGAGCTGCGGCAGATCGGCGTTCGGGACGAGGCCAAACTGCTGGGCGGCCTGGGGCCCTGTGGACGGGAGCTATGCTGCAGCACCTGGCTAGGGGATTTTGTGCCGGTTTCCATTCGCATGGCCAAAGGCCAGAACCTTTCCCTGAACCCCACCAAGATCAGTGGTATCTGCGGCCGGCTGATGTGCTGCCTGAAGTACGAGGACGCTACCTACAGGGCAGGCTGTCCCAAGGCGACTGGTGGGGATGCTCCTTGCTCCAAGTGTCCGGCGGTGGAGGAGCCTGCTGCTGAAATTGAGAGCGTCGTCTTTGACGAAGAGGGACCCTCGGAGGAAGGCTTCTAGGTGGGCGAACTCTATCTCTGCGCCACTCCCCTGGGCAACCTGGGGGACGTCACCCTGCGCGCCCTGGAAGTGCTGAAGCAGGTTGACCTGATCGCCGCCGAAGACACCCGCCATACCCGCAAGCTGCTCAACCACTATGACATCCACACCCCCACCACCAGCTATTTCGAACACAACCGGCAGGCCAAGGCCCCGCTGCTGCTGGCGGAGCTGGCCAATGACAAGCAGATCGCCCTGGTGACCGATGCCGGTACCCCGGGGATCGCCGATCCAGGCTACCAGTTGGTACAAGAGGCTTTGCAACAGGGGCACCGGGTCACCGTCATCCCCGGGCCCTCGGCGGCCATCGCGGCCCTGGTGGTCTCCGGGATCAGACCCCACCCCTTCTATTTCGAGGGTTTCCTGCCGCGCAAAACCGGTGAGCGCCGGGCGCTGCTCCAGGAACTGGCGGAGGAGGCCCGCACCGGCGTCTTCTACGAGGCGCCGCACCGGCTGCAGAAGACTCTCCAGGACTTCTGCGCAGTCTGGGGAGGCGACCGGCAGGTGGCTGTCGCCCGGGAGTTGACCAAGCATTTCGAGGAGGTGGCCCGAGGCACCTTCACCGAGGTAACCGCCCATTTTATGGCGAAGCCTCCCCTGGGGGAACTGACCATCGTCACCGCCGGGAGGGATGAGGCCGGCAGACGGAGCCCTGCCCGTCACGTTGAGACCGAAAGGTTGGCGGGCGGGATTGCCGGGGGCGATGAGCAGGCGCCGGGGCATGAGCCGGCGACGGTTGATGATGCGCTGCTCCATACCGCCCCGGAACAGATCAGGACAGCAGTCGCCGCCCTGATCCAGGCCGGCGCCGACACCCAATCTGCCTGCAAGGCGGTGGCCAAGGCTCTGGAGCTTCCTAAGAGCAAGGTCTACCGCCTCTACCATCTATAACGCATGTTCATCCGATAATCCCTCCTTCTGCAAGCCCAATAGCATGAAGGTATGGCGCCTGGTCTAATGGACAGCCCTGTGTCGTAAGCATAAGTGAGAACGAAATGGGGGGCGACACAGTGCAGCCGCAGTCCTTCCTGCGCGGGGCTTTCGTCCTGGCCGTTGCCGGCCTGGTGGTCAAGCTCCTGGGCGCGTTTTACCGCATCCCCTTCACCCGGTTGGTAGGGAGCGAGGGTGTCGGGCTCTACCAGATGGCCTACCCGATCTACATCACCCTGGTCGCTTTCTCCACCTCCGGTGTTCCTATCGCTATCTCCATGCTGGTGGCAGAAAGGGGAGCCCGGGGGGACCGTTTTGGGGCGCGCCAGGTCTTCCTGTTGTCTGTGATTTTTTTATCCCTGTTTGGGCTGGTTATGGCGATCGGCCTGTACCACTCGGCCCACTACCTGGCGTCATCTGTGCTGGGGGATGCCCGGGCCTACTATCCCCTGGTAAGCATAGCCCCGGCGATCCTGGTGATCTCCATCGTCTCTGCCTTCCGGGGCTACTTCCAAGGCTGGCAGTTGATGTGGCCGACCGCAGTATCAGAGCTGGTGGAGCAGTGTATCCGGGTGGGCACAGTCTTCTGGGCGGCCTATACGCTGCTCCCCCGGGGGGTGGAGTTCGCGGCGGCCGGGGCGGCTTTTGGGGCCTGCACCGGCGGGCTCGGAGGCCTCCTGGTCCTCTGTTGCCTGCTGCTCTGGTTTGAACGGGGCCTGCACCGGCAGTTTCACCCCAGCAACTGGCCGCGGGCACTATCGCTCCTAAACGGCGCCGGGCAGCTTCTGAAGCGCCTGCTGATCTTCGCCCTGCCGATCTCTGCCGGTTCTATGGTGCTGCCCCTGGTGCAGACCATTGACGCCGTCATCATTCCTCACCGTTTGCAGACTGCGGGTTTCAGCTACCATCAGGCGACCGCCATGTTCGGCGAACTGTCCGGTATGGCCGGCACTCTGGTGTATCTGCCAGCCATCTTCACCGTTTCCCTGGCCGTCAGCCTGGTCCCCAATATCGCAGCTGCCATGGCCCGTGGGCGGATGGGGGAGATTAACGGCCGGGTGGCCACCGCTATCCGGATCAGCATTCTCTTCTGCTTGCCGGCGGCAATTGGCCTGATGGTGCTGGCCACCCCGCTGGCCACCCTGCTCTTTGCGGATCAGCGAGCCGGGGTGATCACCGCCTGGCTGGCTCCGGCTGCCTTTTTTTCGGGGCTTCAGCAGACAACCTCCGGAATCCTGCAGGGACTCGGCAGCACCTGGCTGCCGGTAATTAATCTCCTGGCCGGGTGCCTGGTCAAGATTCTCTGCAACTACTACCTGACCGTAGTGCCCGGCATTGGCGTCAAGGGAGCGGCCCTGGGCAGTGTGGCCGGGCTGCTCCTGGCGAGTATGCTGAACTTCTGGTCACTGCGGGCGATCACCGGCTACCGGGGCCCATCCTTCTGCTTGCCCCGCCCATTGCTGGCTGCTACAATAATGGCAGCATCCGTCCTGGGCCTGTACCACTGGTTTCTGCCCTACGGCAACCTGGCTGCGACTCTGACGGCGATGGGTGGCGGCATGGTCTGTTACTTTGCTGCCCTGCTCCTGATGGGCGAGTTGAGCATTGTCAGGATCCGCCGTTGGCTCCACCGCTAGCAAATCTGCGTAGCAACCGGGAAATATCAATAAAGATCTATTTTATCTAGCACCGCCGGAGGAGAACTGGGCGCCTTCGGGGTATATTATTATTGGATGGAATATCAGCGGGCTGTATTTAGATCATGAAAAGCGAGAGAGATGATGCTGCTTGACTAACATGGACAAGCCTGGCAACCAGGAGATCTACGTGGTGGGGCTGGGGCCCGGCGATCCCCTGCAACTGCCGGCCTGCAATCTGAGCCTGATGCGGGGGTGCCAGGTTTACCTGCGCACTGGCCGGCATCCGGTGGTGCCTTTTCTGGAGCGGGAGGGCATCCGGATACGGTCACTTGATGATTTTTACGAGCGCTATACCACCTTCGATGAGGTATACCAGGCGATGGCCGACTGGCTCATCGATACTGCTAGCGAGAGCCAACGACCGGTAGTGTTTGCTGTCCCGGGCCACCCCCTGGTGGGGGAGTCGGTGGTCAGTCTGTTGCTGGTCCAGGCAGCGGCCCGGGGGGTGCGGGTACGTCTCTGGCCGGCCCCTAGCTTTTTGGATGCGGTGATCTTCAGCCTCGGCCTCGACCCGGCCCAGGGCCTGGTGATCACCGAGAGCTTCCAGTTACTGAGATGTTCCGAAGGCGGATCCGCTGACGTCGCAGCTTCCCGCTTCAGCATTCCGCCCCAGGCCGGCGTGTTGATTGCACAGGTCTACAGCCGGTCACTGGCCTCAGAGGTCAAACTGACCCTGATGGAACATTTTCCTGACGACCACCTCCTGACCGTGATCAATTCTGCCGGGGTTCGGGGTCAGGAGCGGCAACGACGAATCCCCCTGTACCAGTTGGATCGCCTGGATGACTTGGACCACCTCACTTCCGTTTATGCTCCTCCATTGCCATCCCAGCTGGATCCTGCTGTTCACCGGCAAGCTCCGTACTGGCAGGAGGCCGGACAGCAGGCTTTAGAGGCAGCAGCCCAGGCGGACACTCCGGCTGAAATGGTGCTGCCAAGTGCTTCCCAATTCCCTCTCGACACCTTGGTGGAAGTGATGACCAGGCTGTTAGCACCCGGCGGTTGCCCCTGGGACCGGGAGCAGACTCACCAGAGCCTCCGCCAGTACCTGATCGAGGAAGCATACGAGGTGATTGACGCCATCGATGAGGGAAATATGCATAAACTCTGTGAAGAGTTGGGAGACTTGTTACTGCAGGTGGTTTTTCATGCTGCTCTTGCCAGCAAGCGGGGTGATTTTGACATCAACCGGGTGGTGGCGGGGATCACTGCCAAGTTAAAACGTCGTCACCCTCACGTCTTTGGCGAGATCACAGTGAACAGTGCGGCAGAGGTGGTGCGAAACTGGGAGCAGATCAAGCAGATGGAGGGAGCAGCAGGGGCTGCAGCCCACACCGATGAACAGCAGCGATCGTTGCTGGCGGGGGTGCCCAGATACTTGCCTTCCCTGCAAAGGGCCCAAAAGGTGCAGGGAAAGGCCGCCCTGGTCGGTTTTGACTGGCCTGATGCCAGGAGCGCCTCTGTCAAGCTGCGGGAGGAATGGCAGGAACTGCAGTCAGCCTGGGAGGCCGGTGACCGGGATGCCATCCGCCAGGAGTTCGGCGACCTGCTATTTGCGCTCGTGAACGTCGCCCGGCTGCTGGAAGTAGATGCAGAGGAGGCCCTGCGGACTGCGGTGGAGAAATTTATGAGACGGTTCCAGGGAATTGAGGCCAAGTCTGCCGCTAGAGGCCTGGCTTTAGGGTCGCTGTCCTTGGCGGAGTTGGACGCAATCTGGGATGAGGTCAAGGCAGAAGAAGTAACAGTTTGATGTATAAATCCGACATTATCTGCTAATATTTTGATGGTGAGGAAAAAAATTTTTTCAGCGGCAGTAAATTAGCAGGAGTTGCAAGGCTTCTGGCGAATAGTAGCCTAAATTTGAAATTGCAAAGGAGGGTATTTGGTTGAATAAGGCTGAACTTGTTAGTAGTGTGGCAGAAAAGGCTGAGGTCACCAAGAAGGATGCAGAGAAGGTCATCACCGCAGTATTCGATGCAGTTGAAGCAGCGCTCGCAAAGGGCGAGAAGGTACAGCTCGTGGGATTTGGCACTTTTGAGGTGCGTGACCGGGCTGCCCGCACTGGGCGTAATCCCCAGACCGGCGCAGAAATCCAGATTGCTGCCACACGCGTGCCTGCTTTCAGGGCTGGTAAGGCTCTTAGAGACTCCATAGGCTAGTAGTTTTCCGTCTTCCTGCGGGAGACCGGAGAGGCCACGTCCGATCTGCACCTGTGGAGCTGGATGCGATGAAGCAGGTATTAGTTGTCCTAATGACTGCCAGAGGTTCTCATGAAGAACCTTTTTCTTTTGCCTGAAAGGAGGGGAGTCTGTTTGCGCATCGACAAATTTTTACAAGTAAGCCGCCTGGTCAAGCGCCGGACTAACGCCAAGGAAGTCTGTGACGCCGGGCGGGTTTGCATCAACGGGCACCCGGCCAAGCCTGGCAGCGAGGTCAAGGTTGGCGATCTGGTCAGCCTCACCTGGGGGCGTAAGACTACCGACGTGGAGGTGCTGGATGTGCCAGAGCGCAGCATTCCCGCCGCCCAGGCCAAGACCATCTACAAATGCTTGCGGGAGTTCAGCGCTGTTTCCTCCCGGCTGCTGCCGGATGAGGCGGATGAGGCAGACTGAGGCTGCCGTATACAATAGATCCCTCCCGTTCATAATAAAAATAGACAATTTGGCCGATCAGGCCAACCAACCGACTGGGAAGGGATGCCGTCATGGAGTCATCCAGCAGGTCACGCCTTATTACTCTGGGGGTCATCGCCGCGCTGGCAGTGATCGCCCTGGTGGGTTCGCTGCAGGGTGGCAGGCCACCAGCCCGGCAGCCGGCACCCCAGACCCCGGCTGTTCAGCCTGGCGGGGAGCCGCAGATCACGCTCTACGTGAACCAGGCCGGCGAGAAGAAAAAGATCAAGTTGGAGGATTACGTGGCCGGGGTAGTGGCAGCGGAGCTAGATCCTCAGTGGCCAGAGCAGGCGTTGGCCGCCCAGGCGATCCTTGCCCGGACCTTCACCCTGCAAAAAATCAATTATGAACATGGCGTACCCCAGCACGGAGCGGATGCCTCCACTGACCCCCAAGAGTTTCAGGCTTACGATCCGAGCAAGATTAACGACAACGTCCGTAAGGCGGTGGCCAGCACCCGGGGACAGGTGATCGAGTATAACGGCAAGTACGTCAGGGCCTGGTTCCATTCCAACGCCGGGGGGAAGACCGATACTGCTCAGGCAGGACTGGACTTCAACCAGGAACCGACCCCCTATATCAGGGTGGTCAGCGATCCCGGCCAGCAGGTGGCGCCGCCGGGTGAGAAGAATTGGCAAATCACTGTGCCTCTGACCCGGGTTCGGGAGGCAGTAAGAAGTATTGTCGGTAAAGATCCGGGGGTGATCGCCAATGCCTCCGTCGCCAAGAAGAGTGCTTCAGGCAGAGCGGTTACGGTCAAGCTGAACAACATCACCTTGAGCGGGCCAGCCCTGCGCCTGGCCTTGGGGGCAGAGTTGATGAAATCCACCCTGCTCGATCAGTTTCAAATCAGGGGTCAGCAGTTGTATATCACCGGGCGCGGCCGGGGGCACGGGGTGGGTATGAGCCAGTGGGGCGCCTACTATTATGCCAGGCAGGGCAAGGCTCCGCAGGAGATCATCAGGCAATATTATCAGGGAGTAACCTTCACCAAGGCTTACAGTTAACGGAAGCCGGAGACAGGAAGTCAAAAAGTCAGAACAAGAGTTTTTGTAAGGGTCCGGTGGCAGCCTTGGCTGCAGCCGGACCTATTTCTTATCTTCCCTTAAGGTTTCCAGTTGCGATCAGGCAGGATTTAGCACGAATGGTCCCGAAGATGTTAATACCGTTCATTAAATGAGGAGCACTTCTGATTGTAGGGGAGAGGCAGTGAACAAACGGAAGAGCTTGCTGTGGCTATTTTTTTGCGTTGTTGTGCTACTCCTGATCTGCTATTTACCGGCTCGGGCCTGGCTTGCCGGATCGGCGGAGGCTTCCGGCCAACCGGCCGCCGGCCCGGGCTCGGCCGCTGACCCGGTGCTGTCTGTGAATTCCTTGGAGCAGTACCTGAAACAACTTTTTACTGATCAGAACCAACAGCTCGACAGCCTGCAGGCCAGGTTGAACCTGGTATCACAAGAGCTGCAGGCAATTCAGGGAAAAACCGGGGCCCCCTTTCCGGATCTTTACGGGCATTGGGCAGCCGGCGCCGTATCGACGCTGAAGAATCGGGAGGTCGTCAGCGGTTACCCTGATGGCAATTATCACCCGGAAGACCGGGTCACCAGGGCGGCCATGGCGGTGATGTTGACCCGGATCAAGAATCTCCTGTCCAACCCGGGGGCTGCCGGATTTCCGGATGTGCCGTCCAGCTACTGGGCGGCTGGCGCTATCGGAGCGGCCCGGGCGGCAGGATACCTGCAGGGTTATGCTGACGGAACTTTTCACCCGGAGCAGGGGGTCAGCCGGGCCGAAGCAGCGGCGCTATTGGAAAAAGCCTTTTCACCGCAGGGCAGCGCCACTGTTGTCAACTATACTGACGTCAGCAGCAGCTATTGGGCTGCCGGGGCTATCAACCACCTGGCATCAGCCGGGGTCGTCAGCGGTTACCCGGACGGCACTTTCCACCCTGAAAGGATCGTCAGCCGAGCCGAAGCAGCGGCGCTGCTAAACCGGGTCCTGCTGCCCCAGTAAGTTAATCCCGGTGGTTGGCCGGAACGGACTGAGACTGGTAATGACGGACGGAGGCTGCCTGGAAAGGGAGAAGTCATGGACAAGCTGATGTCAGCAAAAAAAGATATTTTAGGGGTGGGAGTCCACCCTTTTACCTTAGTGGAAGCTGTGGAGGCGATCACCGGCAGGATCCGTCCGGCTGAGCATGAGGCGCCAACGTTTAACATTGGAGAAACTCCTGGAGTATTTCAGGTAATCACCCTCAATCCGGAGATGCTCTACCGGGCCCGATATGACCAGAATATCCGGCAACTGCTGAACCGCGGCGATCTGGTAGTGCCTGACGGGTATGGGGTCGTCTGGGCGGGCGAACATCTTGGCTGCTCCTTTCCGGAGCGGGTTGCCGGGATCGAACTGCTCCAGTCGCTGGCTGTGAGGGCGGCAGCTGCCGGGTGGCGCCTATACCTGCTGGGGGGAGCACCCGGAGTGGCTGCGGATGCCGCAGCCAACTTGCAGAGACAGCACCCGGGGCTACAGGTGGCGGGAACCGGGCATGGCTACTTCGGTGAAGCAGAACTGCCGGCAGTTCTCCAGCGGATCAGGGAGGCAGACCCCGACCTGCTCCTGGTGGGTATGGGTTTTCCCAAACAGGAGCAATTCATCGACGAACATCGCCAGCAGCTAGGCCGACTGGTGGCTGTCGGGGTAGGGGGAAGCTTTGACGTCGTCTCCGGCAGGCTGCGCCGCTCACCGTTATGGATGCAGCAACTCCGGTTGGAATGGCTATTCCGGGCTTTTCAGGAGCCGGCTCGCTGGCGGCGCCTGCTGGTACTGCCCCGGTTTATCGGTATGGTCCTGTTAACCCGGCAAGAATTGGACTCCGGGAAAGGCAATCACTGAATAAAAATCCGTTATGCTGCCGCAAGTTGTAAGAAAACCGGCGGCAGCGGGGTATTTCTATAAGAGTTCGGACAAAGCCTCCTCACGGGAGAGGGGATCCACTTGAGAGACTGTAGATCTGTTCTTAAATATTGCGCTGTGCTGGTCCTAGCGATGCTGCTGGTGGCCGGCACTCTGGTGCTGTCCGGTCCGGAAAGCGGATCGCCCGGGGCTGGTTTCCGGTTGTGGCTGCAACAGCATGGATTGGCCTCCCCTGAGCCCGGTGTGGTCATGGTGTTGCAACTGTCCGGTTTGGCCGGCCAGGACTCCCCGGGTGGGGATGCGGTCTGGACGTCTCTGCTCCGGCTTGGTGTAGAACAGGGAGATCTGTTGAGTAGCGACAGCTTCCTGGTGCGGGTACCCCAGAGTAAATTGGCAGCGGCAAGGGCTATAGCCGGCCCTGTCCTGAAAACATACAATCCCGGCAACCGCCTGGCCCAGTCTCTCTCAGGCGCCGATTCAGGCCCTGACCGGAGCGCTTCCCTCGCGGTGAATGTCACCGTGTTTGGTCCGGAGGATAAGACAGCCGTTGTCCAGGCGGTGCAGAGTCTCGGTGGCTCTGTGCTGCGCGGTGAGACGGAATCTGGGCGGGTTCTGCGGCTGCAGATACCCAGAACCAGTCTCGGAAGCATATCGCAGTTGCCTGCGGTAGTTTATATCGAGCCGGCAGAAAGCTACCGGCTGATGAACGATCGTGCCCGCGACCTGGTGGCGGCCACGCCGCTGGGCGCCGATGGCTGGTTGTCTCCATCCCAGCAGGGCCTGACTGGAGCCGGGCAGATCATCGGCCTGGCTGACAGTGGTCTGGATAAGGGTTCGATTGAGGATATTCACCCGGACCTGGCGAGCCTGCCCGGTCATATGCCCAAGGTGGTCATGTTGAAATCCTGGGCGGGAGCACCCTCAGTAGCCGATCCTAACGGTCATGGCACCCACATGGCCGCCACTATCGCCGGAACCGGCGCTGCTTCATCCGGCCGGTACCAGGGCCTGGCGCCAGGGGCCAGCATCTACTTCCAGGGTCTAACCAATAGCTCCGGCCAACTGGATCCGCCACCAGATCTCACCGCCCTCTTCTCGCCGGCCTACGCGGCTGGGGTGCGCATCCACGTGAACGGCTGGGGAGGCGAGGGCAGCGGTTACCTGAGCGCGGCCTCCCAGACCGACCAATTTATCAGAGAACACCCTGATTTTCTGGCGATATTCAGCGCCGGGAACAACGGGCCTGGAGCCGGCACCCTGACCCCGGAGGCCTATACGAAAAACGGGCTGGTGATCGGCGCCAGTCAGAGCCCGCACCCGGTTTTCAACCCGCAGCAAGTGAATGAGGGACAGGCCTTTGATTTTTCCAGCCACGGACCCACCAGCGATGGGCGGATGAAGCCCGAACTGCTGGCCCCGGGGGCCCTGATCTCTGCCCGGGCGAGTCAGGTGGCTTCCGAGTTCAACTTGGATAACGGTTACTACACCTACATGGAGGGGACCAGCATGGCGGCGGCAGTGGCAGGCGGCGCCGCCGCCATGCTGCGGGAGTACTTCCAGCATTATGAGCAGGCGCTCAGGCCAAGCGCAGCCCTGCTTAAAGCGGCTCTGATCAATGGCGCCAATCCCCCGGCGGCGGGGCCCAGCAGCGACGGTTTCGGGGTACTTGACCTGGGCAGCACAATCCTATCCCTGCACGAAAAAGCCTTTAAATTCGTGGATGATCTGAAAGGAGCGGCTGGCGGAGAAACAGTCACCTATACTGATCAGGTATCGGCGGCCGGGTCGCCCTTCAAGGCCACCCTGGCCTGGACCGATCCGGCAGTAGCTGCAGGCGCCAGCCACCCACTGGTGAATAATCTTGATCTGATAGTACAGGACCCTACCGGAAAAGTATGGCAAGGCAACTCATTTCTGTCGGACGGTAAACCTGACGATACCAACAATGTGGAACAGGTCTATATTGCCAAGCCGGAACTGGGGACGTATACCATTCTTGTGAAGGGGACGAGCATTGCCCAGAATACGGTGCCTGGCTCCTCCCGCAAAGTCCAGGATTTCGCACTGGTGTATGGCCAGCCACTGGTTCGGGATGTAGTGCAGTCTGTCTCCTCAACAGTAACCCTGGCCTCAGGAGCCGAAGTCAACCTCAGCCAGGCCCGGATTAGTTGTGAGCGTGATGGTCAGACGGTAGCCTGGCCGGCAGCAGGCAACGCTGGCGTCGGCAATTCTCAGGGCCAGACCGTGAACAACCAGCTAGCTGGCATGGACATCTACCTATCGCCCGACACAACTGGTAGTCCTGGCTATGCCTACCTGGCCGGGCGTACCTGGCAGGCAGAAGGGGTGCAGCTAATCGAGGTGGGCAGCAACATCCTGTTGACGGAAATCAATCCCGATAGTCGCTCTGGCGGCTTTTTCCTCACTTCCGAAGCCAGCGATCAACTCCTGGTCAATGGGTCGACCTTGAAAGATCCAGGGATACTGCCCCCGGGGGGCGAGATCAGGGCGACTATCAACCCCAGCACCCAGAAAATATGGCAGGCCGCGGTTGTCTTTAATGAAACCAGTGGGTTTTTAGATCGGATCGATCTGTCCAAAAGGGAGTTGTTTTTACTGGGCAACCGGCAGCCCCTCTCCCTTGCCCCCCAGGCTGCCCTGGCCTACCTTGACCAGATCGCTGATGCCGACCGGGCGGACTCTCCCTTTGGAGCCGGCGCCAGTCCTGCCTGGGACAAGTTGCTTCCCGGCCTCAGTGTGAGGCTGATGCTGGCGCCGGGCAGTGGAGAGATCATGTATGTAGGAGCGCGCCGCCGGTTGGCGGTGGGCACTATCACTGGCGTTGATCCGGCCGCCAGGACTCTTACTCTGAGCAGCGGTCATTCCTACCGGGTGGGCCC
>JBEKKU010000025.1:0-20990 GCA_050010575.1 Thermacetogeniaceae bacterium
CAGGGTACGATCACCCTCGACGGCAAGCGGTTGACGGGCCGGTCTCCGGAAAATGTGGCCGGCTGTGGCATCGCCCGCACATTTCAAAACATCCGCCTCTTTCCCGGTCTGATGGTGCTCGAGAATGTCCTGGTGGGCATGCACCGGCACCTGTCCGCCAATCTCGTGCAGATCGTGCTCAATACCCGGGGTGTGCGCCGGGAGGAACAGCGAGCATACGAAGAGGCCAGGGAACTCCTGATCTATACCGGGCTGGAGGGGAAGGAGCAGGAACTGGCTAAAAATCTCTCCTACGGAGACCAGCGGCGCTTGGAGTTGGCTCGCGCCCTGGCCGTGAAGCCGAAATTACTGCTGCTGGACGAACCGACTGCCGGGATGAACCCGCGGGAGACCGAAGAGATGACCACGTTTATCCGCAGGGTGCGGGACGAGAGGAATATCGCTATCCTATTGATCGAGCATGACATGAAGGTGGTGATGGGGATCTCCGAGCGGATCACCGTTCTCAATTACGGCGTCAAGATCGCCGAGGGCACCCCGAAAGAGATCCGCAGCCACAGTGAAGTGATCGCCGCTTACCTGGGCGAGGAAGCGCCTGGGGACAACTAGCATGCGGAATAGGGGGAACTGGTAAGATGGCAGCGGTGCTGAGCCTCAATAATATTGACACCTACTACGGATCGATCCATGCGCTCAGGGGAGTCTCCCTGGAGGTCGAGGACGGGGAGATCGTCACCCTCATCGGCAGCAACGGAGCAGGGAAAACAACTACTCTGAAGACGATCTCCGGGTTGTTGAAACCAAAAAATGGAGAGATCCGCTTCAAGGGGGAACTGATCAGCAACCTGCCGGCACATGAGGTGGCGGCACGAGGGGTGGCCCACGCCCCGGAGGGGCGGAAGATCTTTCCGCGGCTCACTGTTCAGGAAAACCTGGAGATGGGGTCTTTCCGGATCAAGGAGCAGGCCCGGATCACCAAAAGCATGCAAACTGTCTTCGAGCTGTTTCCCCGCTTGCAGGAACGGCGCCATCAGAAGGGTGGGACGCTTAGCGGCGGTGAACAGCAGATGCTGGCGATCGGACGCGCCCTAATGAGCGAGCCGGCCATTTTGTTATTGGACGAGCCTTCGATGGGCCTTGCCCCGATGCTGGTCGATCATATCTTTCAGGTGATCGGTGAACTGAAGGAGCGGGGGATCACCATTCTTTTGGTCGAGCAGAACGCCCACAAGGCGCTGAAAATAGCCCACCGTGGCTACGTGCTGCAAAACGGCGAGATCGCCCTCTCCGGCAGCGGGGAGGAACTGCTGCACAACTCGATGGTGATTGACGCCTACCTGGGCTGACCATCATTCTCGGTCCAGCCTGACTTTAATGCAACCGAAATCCCTATGATCGCACCGACACCGGAGGCGCGATTTTTTGCGGGATATCCAACTGCAGCACCCGGGCCACCTGCAGCGGGGTGCCCGCCTACATCCCGCTGCCCGTCTGACGACGCCGGGCCGGCGCTGGCGTGGCTAGCGGCCGGTTGTGTTCGTCCACCTGCACCACCTGCGGCTGGTGGCCGCGGGCCTTGGATTCGGTTACTTGCATGTACGACAGGATGATCAGGATGTCGCCGGGCTGACCGAGCCTGGCAGCGGCGCCGTTCAGGCAGACCACCCCGGAGCCCCGGGGGCCCTCGATGCAGTAGGTCTCAAACCGGGCGCCGTTGTTGTTGTTCACCACCTGCACCTGTTCATATGGCAAAAGATCGGCAGCGTCCATCAGGTTCCGGTCGATGGTAATGCTGCCCGCGTAGTTCAGGTTAGCCTCGGTGAGCACCGCCCGGTGGATCTTCGATTTCAGCATCGTCCGCATAGCCTACACCTCCAGATAGATGTTGTCGATCAGCCTGGTCTGACCCACATAGACCGCTGCCGCCAGCAGCACTGGTCCCCGCAGCTCGGTCAGGTCGGCCAGGGTCTGACCATCGCAGACCTCCACATAATCCACTTTAATCGCCCGCTCGGCTGCCAACCTTTCCATGATCTCGTCGCGCACCCGCTCTACCCGGCGCTCCCCTTTCAGAATCAGATCTCGTCCGGCCTCCAGAGAGCGGGGCAAGGCCAGGGCAGCCTGCCGCTCCTCAAAGGAGAGGTAGACGTTGCGGGAGCTCAGGGCCAGGCCGTCCGTCTCCCGTACGATGGGGCAGGTGACAATCTCCAGCGGCAGATTTAGGTCGGCCGCCATTCGCCTGATCACCAGGGCTTGCTGCGCATCCTTCTGCCCGAAGTAGGCCCGGTCCGGCTGAACGATCTGGAACAGCTTCATGACCACCGTGGTCACCCCGCGGAAATGCCCAGGCCGTGACAGGGAGCACATCTTTCCGGTCAGCGTTCCCTCGACCACCACCTGGGTGTTGAACCCCTCGGGATACATATCCTCTTTGCCGGGGGCAAACACATAGTCAGCGCCCTCATCCCTGGCCAGGGCCAGGTCGCGCTCCGGGTCCCGGGGATAGGCTGCAAAGTCCTCGCGGGGCCCGAATTGGAGCGGGTTCACAAAGATGCTCATCACCACCCGGTCGCACTCCGATCGGGCACGCCGGACCAGGCTCAGGTGCCCCTGATGTAAATAGCCCATAGTAGGCGCCAGACCGATGTTCAGGCCCTGAAGCCTCATGCCCATGGCGATCGCCTGCATCTGTCCGGCATTGCTGACAACTTCCATGATCAATTCACGGCCTCCTGTGTCGGATGTGCCGGTTTGAGGCTGCCCACAACCCGCCGCCGGCATTATAGTTAAGGATTAGCTTTTGCTCAAGCTGGGCTGCTCGCTCTTGGGGACCGCATAGCAGTGCTCCGGGCCCGGGAAGGTTCCGTTCTTGACCTCTTCCTGATAAGCCCGCACAACATCCTTGATGCAATCGCCCAACCGGACATACTGCTTGACAAACTTCGGCGTTTTGCGCATCGACAGGCCCAGCATGTCATGTACCACCAAAACCTGTCCGTCGCAGTCCGGTCCGGCCCCGATGCCGATAGTGGGCACCTGCAACCGGGAGGTCACCTGTGCCGCCAGCGGCGCTGGTATAGCCTCCAGCACTAGGGCGAAGACGCCCGCTTCTTCCAGGGCCAGAGCATCCTGCAACAGGCGCTGGGCTGCCGCCTCATCCCGTCCCTGCACCCGGAAACCCCCGAGTTGGTGCACCGATTGGGGGGTGAGGCCAAGGTGCCCCATCACCGGAATGCCCGTCTCCACCAGGGCGCGCACCACACCCGTGCGCTCACTGCCGCCTTCCAGCTTCACTGCCTGGGCGCCGCCCTCCTTCAGGAAACGCCCGCCGTTCTTGATCGCTTCGGGCAAGCTCGTCTGGTAGGATAAAAAAGGCATATCCCCCACCACCATCGCCCGCCGGGTTCCCCGGGCCACCGCCTTGGTATGGTGGATCATCTCGTCCATGGTCACCGGCAGGGTATCCTCGTAGCCTAATACCACGTTGCCCAATGAATCTCCCACCAGCAGCATATCCACACCGGCCTCATCCAGCAAACTAGCGGTAGGAAAGTCGTAGGCCGTCAGCATCGTTATCTTTTCGACCCTGGTCTTCATCTCCATCAGGGTTACCGTTGTCACCCGCGTCATTGCCATTCACTCCTTCGCTCTTTAAATTTCTGAAATCACTACCGTTTTTCGAAACACTACCAAGAATCCATCAATTCCTCTTACAAATAGTCTTCCCGCACCGGAGTGAAAGCATTAACATCAACCGTCCCCGCCAGCGCCACCGCCCTATGCCTGGCGTTGGCGGGGACAATGGCGGACATCCCCGGGGTTAGCAGGATCTCCTCATCTTCAACGAACAGCTTGAGCTTCCCCGCCACAATATAGCTGGACTGCTCATGGATGTGGGCATGCCAGGGGACACCGGCATCTTTCTCAAACGTGAACCGGACGATCATCAACTGCTCACCGCCGGCCAGGGTCTCCCGCTCCACACCGTCGGCCACGGTCACCTTGCTCATGGCAATCTCCTTCCCGCTCCCGTCAGTTGATTGTCCCGCACCCACTCAGCGCCAGCTCCCTCGTGGCTCTGCAACAGCGACCGCAGTTCGGCGGCCTGTTCTGGCGTAATCGTGCCCTTGGCCTGGGCCACCTGCACCGTTTTCAAGCCCATGCTCAAATAGACCGGCAGTTGCTCTGGCAGGTTCTGCAGGGCGGCCAGGTGCTTGATCAATGTTCCCCCATCACCACGGGCGATGGGACCAGTCAGGGCTTGAGGAATGCCCAGGGAACGGATGTTGTTCAGGGTCCCCTCGACCAGCGGCAGCAGGGCGGGCAGCCGCATCTCCGCCGGGATGCCCGCCTCCGCCAGCAGATCCAGACTGCAGGCCACCAGGCTCACGAAATAGTTGGAGGCGGCCACACAGGCTGCATGGTAGAGCACCTTGGCCTCGGAATCCAGCAGGAATGACCTTCCCTGGAGCTGAGCGACAATCTCCCTGACAAAACTGTAGCCGCGGGGATCACCCTCCAGGCTGAAAAAGGACCCGGGCAACACGGCAATCGCCTGCTCCACGCTGGCAAAGGACTGGATCGGATGCAGGGACAGGGTAATCGCTCCCTGGGCAGCAGCCGGCGCCAGGGCTTCGGACGTGAGAGCGCCGCTCAGGTGCAGCACTACCTGCCCTTCATGAAAGGCCTCAGCCTCAGCCAGTTCAACAGCTACCGCAGCCACGGCGTCGTCAGTGGTGGTCAGAAACAGGGCTTCCGCCCGGCGGGCCACCTCAGGCATGGACAGAGCAGGACAACCCAGGCGATCCGCCAGAATCTCCGCCGAGGTCTGCCTGCGGCTGGCCACTCCCACCACCTCGTAGCCCGCCTGCTTTAACAATATCGCCAGGGCCGAACCCACACGGCCAGCTCCGATGAAGCCGAGCCTCTTAGGCCGGTCCAGTCTCGCTACCCCTTCAGCCTTCATCCAATCCGTCCTCCCCGCCGATTAAAATAAAAAAGCGCCCGACGAAGGTCAGAAGGCGCATTGGTCCGGTCCATTATCCCTTCCGTCTCCGTCCTCTTCAGGTACAAGCGGTTGGTTAAAGTTGTTCGCCCCCCGCTTCCGGCAACATCCCGGTATGGTCACCAGCGTACCATCCGGACTACCTTCAGTCGGGTAATGATTGCAGGTTTATTTTATCATACAGGGAACTGCCGGAACAACCTGATTTTTTGCCCCATACCCAAAACCTGTAAGTGCTCCCGAGTCGTCTGGCCATCCGGGTGCACATAATCCGGAGCGATCTCGCACAGGGGCGCCAGCACAAAACTGCGCTCGTAGATACGGGGATGGGGCACGGTCAGGTCCGGATCGGTGAGCATAGCATCGCCATATAACAGCAAGTCCAAGTCAATCACTCGCGGGCCCCACCTGATCAGCCGCCGCCGGCCCAGGTCCTGCTCGATTCCCTGCAACACCTGCAGCAGTTCATAGGGGGCGAGGCTGGTGGCGATCTCCGCCACCTGATTGAGGAACCAGCCCTGATCGGTATAGCCTACCGGCTCTGTTTCATACAGCGAGGAGGTCCGAGCGATGAGGATACCCGGAGTACCGGCCAGGGATTGGCGGGCTGCAGCCAGATAAACTGCCCGGTCGCCCAGGTTGGAGCCCAACCCGATATATGCCCTTATCAGCGATAGGCCCGCGCCTGTTTCCTTTTGCTCGTTTGGTTTGCGTGGTTGCTTTCCAAAATTGCTCATCAACAATTTGCTCCCAGGATATGCTCCGGATAAATGACAAGCAAGCCGCCATATTTTACCGTGGCCTGTAGTTTCTCTTGTCACTCAATGGCGCTGGGGGCTTCTGCGGATCTCCACGCCCACGTAATCAAAAATACCTCCCAGGGGAGCATGCGGCTTCTTCACCCGCACCATCACCTCTTCTACCGAGTAATGTCCCAGTACCGCCTGGGCGATCCGTTCAGCCAGGGCCTCGATCAAACTGAAGCGCTCTTCTGTCACGATCTTCTCTACCAGGCCGTAGAGCTCTGCATAGTCGATGGTCTCCGCCAGGTCGTCCAGACGCCCGGGGTGTTCCAGGTGCGTGGCCAGTTCTAAATCTAACTGAAACCGCTGGCCGATCTCCTGTTCGCCGGGGAGCACCCCGTGGTAACCGTAAAACTCCATGCCGTTCATGATGATCTTGTCGTGACTGCGTTCCATCCCAAACTCCTCCTCAACTCCTGATTATGGCATCAACCATGCGGGCGACCCGGCTCATCTCCTTGACGTCGTGAACCCGGACGATGTCAGCACCCTTGGCGATCCCCCAGGCAACGGTAGCAGCAGTTCCCTCTAGCCGCTGGTCCACGGGCAGGTTTAAAGTGTTGCCGACCACTGATTTACGCGATGTGCCCAGCAGGATCGGCTTGCCCAGGGATCGCAGTTCACCCATGTGGTGGAGCACTTCCAGGTTCTGCTGGGTGGTCTTGCCGAAGCCGATACCCGGGTCGACGATAATCTGCTCCGGGCGCACACCAGCATCCTCGGCGATCTTGACGCTTTGCCTCAGGGAAGCGATCACCCCTCCGATCAGGCTCTGCTTGTACTCAGTCCCTTCCTGGTTGTGCATCAGGATTACCGGTACATCGTAGCCTGCAGACACCTTGGCCAGTTCCGGTTCTCTTAAAAAACCCCAGATGTCGTTGATAATGTGGGCTCCGGCCTGCAGAGCGGCCCGAGCGGTCTCCGCCTTGTAAGTATCGATGGAGATAGGGGCATCGATCTCCTGGAGCAGTTTCTCCAATACCGGCAGTATCCGGTCGATCTCCTCTTCCGCAGACAGCGGCTTCTCGTCCCAGGTCTGCGGACGGGTCGATTCGCCCCCGATGTCGATGATATCCGCCCCTTCATCTACCATCTCCTTGGCGTGAGCAATGGCTACCTCCAGGCTGTTGAACCTGCCGCCGTCGGAGAAGGAGTCCGGTGTGACGTTGAGGATGCCCATGATCAGGGTGCGCTCGCCAAGGGTCAGCGACAGATCGCGGCAACGCAACTGGCGGCTCTCCTGCTGCTCCAGGTTATGGAACACCGTCTTGATGGACCGGGCCAGGGAAGCCAGGCCAAAGGGCTGCAGCTTCAGCTTGTAGCAGAGCTGGTCGTACTGCCTCAAGGTTCCCATCAGTAGCACGTCGGTCACGTCCACCGAAAAATCTCCGGCCTCCCGGCTGATCGCCGCCTCGCCCCCCTTGGACAGCATCTCCTGCTTGAGAATGATCGCTGCCCGGGTGGACAGATGTTCTACCCGCAGTAAGCGGTGCACCGCCTTGGGCGTCATCCAGGCAATGCCGGCGGCGTCGGCACCGATCTCTATGAGGGCCTGGCGTGCCTCGGCCCGGTTGGAGATTTCGACCACCCTCAGATTGTGAAGGTCGTAGCTATCCATCTAGGTCCCGCCTTTCCGTGGCAAAGGGTGGTATGATGAAGGTAATTGACGAACATAAACAGAGATTCGCGAGGAATAGTGATGCAATAAATACGGATAACACTGTAGCGCTGTCCGTCTGATTTAAACCTTAATAGATCAGCACCAGATTACCGGTTTCCATCTGGGAGAACTTGTAGCACCGCTCCTGAGCGCTGCATTCATGGCAGGACCGGGAGAGGTTGTCCGCCCGAAACAGCATCTCACCCAGCCGGGACATCTGGATGCTCTGCTCCCGGTGTTCATAGATAGCCTTAGTGATCACCCTGCTCTCCTCAAGCGTGAAACCGTTCCGCTCCAGGATCTCCCCGGCCATGGACGCTCCGATCGAAGCATGGTCCACACCGCTTTCATACTCCCGCCACCGGCCCACATCATGCAGGATGCCAGCGGCGTAGATGACCTCCTTGGCGGTTTCAGGACCGCTTAGACTGGCCTCTTCAATGAACTGCTGGATCTGCCCGGATTCCAGCATCAAGATATAGGTGATCCGGGCCACATCTACAAAGTGTTGCAAGGTGTGCTTACAGAACTCCCGGTCCTGCTCGAGCTTTTTGATCCTGGACAGACTATCCTGAAACAGGGGATCCCGGACAATTGCATCTATTCTTTCCATATTCCTCTCCTTGTGCTCAGGCTTTAAGAATCAGACAAAGCTTCAAGACCATCATATTACTGACTACATCACTATTATAACCACTAGCTCATCGCTGCCGCAATAAACTTCAACCATTAGTTGCCGCCGCCGTGGCGCAAAAAAACCAGGAAGGCCGGAGCCTCCCTGGCTGCATAACCTGCGTGTATAGCCCGGGCCTGTCTTTAGAAGAGTCCGGACACCTTGCCAGTATTGACGTCGACGTCGACCCTGCGGTAGGCCGGGTCGGAGGCGGTGCCGGGCATCATGGAGATGGTGCCCGCCATCGGGCAGAGGAACTTGGCTCCGCCGTATACCAACACGTTGTGGATCTTCAGGAACCAGCCCTTGGGCAAGCCCTTGATCGTCGGGTCGTCGGTCAGGGACAGATGGGTCTTCACCATCATGGTGGAGAAGTCGGCGTAGTGCGGGTCAGCCTCGAAGCGCTTCGCCTTGGCTTCTGCTTCCGCAGTCCACTGTACTCCTTCAGCGCCGTAGACCTTCGTGGCGATCAGGTCAACACGCTGCCGCAGCGGCATCTCCAGCGGGTACAAATACTTGATGGTAACCTCTTCCTTGCAGGCGTCGATGACGGCGTCGGCCAGTTCCAGGGCACCATCGCCGCCCTTGAGCCAGTGCTCGGACACGGCGCAACGGGCGCCGGCGGCCTCGACGATCCGCTTGACGAGCGCATGTTCCGCCTTGGTGTCGCTGTAGAAGCTGTTGATGCAGACGACTGGCTTGATGCCGGACATCTTGATCACGCCGACCAAGTGCAGCAGGTTGGCGCAACCCTTTTCGACGAGTTCCAGGTTCTCCGTCTTGTACTCATCGGCGAGCGGACGACCGGGCGCCACGGTGGGGCCGCCGCCGTGCATCTTGAGGGCGCGGATGGAGGCCACGATGATGGATACGTTCGGGGTCAGGCCGCTCAGGCGGGCCTTCACGTTCCAGAACTTCTCGAAGCCGATGTCGGCAGCGAATCCGGATTCGGTGCAGTGGTAATCAAACAGCTTCAGGCCGACGCGGTCGGCGATAATGGAGGACTGGCCGATGGCGATGTTAGCGAAGGGACCAGCATGCACCATACAGGGCTGACCCTCCACAGTGGCGCACAGGGTCGGGTTAATGGTGTTGCGCATCCAGGCGGCCATGGCATTTCCTACGTCCAGGTCTCTGGTGGTGACCGGTTTGCCGGTCCTGTCATAGCCCACCACGATGTTATTCAGGCGTTCTTTCAGGTCAGCCAGGTCACGGGACACGGCCAGGATAGCCATACACTCGGAACCGACGGCGATGCCGAACTTGGAAGCCATCATGAAGCCGTCCTTCTTGCCGCCGAGGCCCATGATGATGTTACGCAGGCCCTGGGCGGCAAAGTCGAGCACCCAACCCATTTCGATGTTCTTGGGGTCGATGTCGAGCCTTTTCAGGCCTCTCTTGGCTAGTTCCTCGTCGGTGTAGTTCGCCTCATGCTGCATCCTGGAGTTCATAGCGACCATCGCCAGGTTGTGGGCGTTCATAATGTCATTAATGTCACCGGTAAGGCCGAGGGAGAACTCGGTCATCGGGATCAGGAGGGCGTTGCCGCCGCCGGCAGCAGTACCCTTGACGTTCATGGTCGGACCGCCGGAGGGCTGGCGCAGGGCGCCGCCCACGTTCATGCCCCTCTTGCCGAGGCCTTCAATGATACCGATCGAGGTGGTGGATTTTCCCTCACCCAGCGGAGTCGGGGTGATGGCGGTAACTTCGATGAACTTGCCGTCCGGCTTGTTGCCGAGGCGGCTGATAATCTTGAGGAAGTCCAGTTTCGGCGTCCGGCCGAAGGGGATCAATTCGTCTTTCTTCAGCCCCAATTTGTCAATCCACTGCTCCGGGGTCGGCATAGTTTTTTCGGCTTCCTGGGCGATCTGCCAGTCGGCCATTGTTGTTGCGTCGTAAGGCATTTAAACATCTCCCTTCAATATTTTACGGATTCTCTACACCTCTGAAACCGCTTACGCACGTTTGCCACAACAGAACGAAACACGTTTTGCGCCTCTGAACTCCTGCATACCCCCCCTTACCAAACTTATCCAATGGTTACAACCCAATTACCTCATAAAGACTCCGGTTTTAGGGTAACCAAAAAACGCAAACTTAACAAAGGATTTGCTGGGTTTCAGCCAAAACAATCATTTCAACTACCATCAGCAGTTGGTTCTTATCACCCTTAACTAATGTAATATTCGCTACCTTTTCTAATTTTCCTACTTATTAGATCGATTATTTTTTTCCGGTTTGGATAGGCGATAGGTTAATAAACTGGCAGATTTTGCTGAAAAAGAGCATAAAAAAGCAGCTGTGCATCCTACCGTCAGGGATGGAATATCGGCCTGCTTTTAAAAATATCAACTGGCGCCCGAAGAATCACCGGTCATGACCACTAATTAATCTGGTCTTCGCTGCAGATCATGTAATTCCTGCCATCTACCGCTTGAAATTATCAAATCTGGTCACTCGTAGACCCATTTCTGGATATCCAGGGGGTAATCAAGCAGTTCCTCCTGCTTGAAGAACAGGGCGATCTCCCTTTTGGCGCTCTCCAGTGAGTCGGAGCCGTGTACCACATTGCGCCCGATGTCGATCCCATACTGGCCGCGAATAGTGGCTGGAGCCGCTTTCAGTGGATCTGTCGCCCCCATCATCTCTCTGGCCACAGCGATGCAGTTTTTTCCTTCGACGACCATAGCCACCACCGGACCCGAGGTGATAAACTCTACCAGCCCCTGGAAAAAGGGTTTGTCCCGGTGTTCGGTGTAGTGCCGCCCGGCCAGGTCCGGCGTGATCCGGATCAGCTTCAGGCCGACGATCTTCAGGCCGCGGCGCTCAAATATGCTGATGACCCGGCCCGCTAATTGGCGCTGCACCCCATCCGGCTTGACCAATACCAAAGTGCGTTCCATCTGTGGCATAACGACTCCCCCTCATAGGTAATACTCAACTCTTACAGTCTTTAGGACTAACCAAATAAAAAAGCATTAACCCGTAATGGATTAATGCTTTACATCTATTATCTAGGCCTCATGCATCAAGGCCTCAAACTCGGTGCGCTCGATGGTCTCTTTCTCCAGCAGGGTATTGGCGATCCGGTGCAGCTTGCTGATATTCTCCTCAAGCAGCTTCTTGGCTTTCTGGTAGCAGTTTTCGATGATCTGGTGCGCCTCCTTGTCGATGGAGTAGGCCGTCGCCTCGCTGTAGTTGCGAGCCCTTCCCAGGTCCCGCCCCATGAACACCTGCTCTTCAGGATGTCCGAAGGTAATCGGGCCCAACTCCTCAGACATTCCGTATTCGGTGATCATCTTACGCACCAGATCGGTAGCCCGCTCCAAGTCGTTCTGCGCTCCAGTGCTGATATCCTCCAGTACCAGACACTCGGATACCCGTCCACCCAAGGCGGTGGTGACCCGGTCGAGCAGGTAGGACTTGGTCTGGATGCGCCGGTCCTCGATAGGCAGGGACAGGGTGTAACCGCCCATGCGACCGCGGGGTATGATGCTGATCTTATGCACCGGGTCGGCATGGGGCAACAGTCCTCCAACTACGGCGTGCCCCGCCTCGTGATAGGCGATCAGCTTTTTCTCTTCATCACTGATCACCCGGGACTTCTTTTCAGGTCCGGCAATCACCCGCTCGATCGAGTCTTCCAGTTCCTTCATGCCAATCTTCATCTTGTTGCGGCGCGCCGTCAACAGCGCCCCTTCGTTGATCATATTGGCCAGGTCAGCTCCGGTGAACCCAGGCGTCCGTCGAGCCAGCACGCCAAAGTCAACTTCATCATCCAGAGGCTTACCTCGGGCGTGTACTTTCAGAATCTCCTTCCGGCCGACCAGATCCGGCAGGTCAACCACGATCTGGCGGTCAAACCGTCCTGGCCTGAGCAGGGCCGGGTCGAGGATGTCCGGGCGGTTGGTAGCAGCGATCATGATGATCCCCTCGTTGGCGCTGAAACCGTCCATCTCTACCAGCAACTGGTTAAGGGTCTGCTCCCGCTCATCGTGGCCACCTCCGAGGCCAGCGCCCCGGTGCCGCCCGACAGCGTCGATCTCATCCACGAAAATGATGCAGGGAGAGTTCTTCTTGGCCTGTTCAAACAGGTCTCGTACCCGGGCAGCACCCACCCCCACGAACATCTCCACAAAGTCGGAACCGCTGATGCTGAAGAAGGGCACCCCGGCCTCGCCGGCGATGGCTCTGGCCAGCAGGGTTTTGCCGGTGCCTGGGGGGCCAAAGAGCAGTACACCCTTGGGGATCCGAGCGCCCATATCGTTGTAGCGTTTCGGGTCTTTCAAGAATTCGACGATCTCCTCCAGTTCCTCCTTGGCCTCGTCCACCCCGGCCACATCCGCGAAGGTGACCTTCTTTTTCTCCGGGTCCAGGAGGCGCGCCCGGCTGCGGCCGAACTGCATCACCCGGTTGCCGCCGCCCTGCGTCTGCTGCAGCATGAAGAAGACAAACCCGACGATCAGCAGAATGGGCAGTAGAGTGGAGATCAGTCCCACCCACCAAGGAGTGTTCTGGTTGGTGGCATAACTGACATTTGTCTTGCCGCTTTTGGCGTTATCATCGATTAGCTTATTTAAATCCGGGTTGTTAGACGGAACATTGGCGGTAAATTTCTGTCCGTCGGCGGTGGTGCCATCGACGTGATAATCGCTGTCTTCCGACTTCAGGGAGATCGTTTTGATCGTGCCATCCGCCAGGCCAGTGATGAACTGGTTATATGTCAACGTTTTGGTGTCCGAAGGTGAACTGGCGAACAGTTTGATAGCCAGCACGGCAAAGACAACGATCACCAGGTAGATCATTAAATTCTTAAGGAGGCGACCCACGCTAACCCTCCTAACCTGAGTTCCATACACATACGTACTATTTTAACATGATTCTACAAAGGGATTCAATTTTTTTCACAGGGGGTATGATTGATGGCAAGTGCTTATAACTTCTCAGCCTCCAGGGCCAGCACCCGGCGGGTCTGCCTGGTCACTGGAGCAGCCTGAGATCTTCTCAAGCCAACTACCCAGATGATCTGACTCCGGTCAATTACCAGAGGAACCGAGTCACGGCCGCTGCTGGGAAGCCGGAACTCACCAAAAAGCTTCTTGAGCTTTTTGGTGCCCTGCATCCCAAAAGGCCGGAGGCAGTCACCCACCTGGCGACACCTGACAGCCAGGGGCAGTTCCAGACAGTCGTAATCGAACCAGGCCGTGTTGGCAGCATCAGCATCCCAGAGCCGCGCTGCGCCACGCTGTTCCGGCACCAGGCATCGGGCATCGCCGGCAGTGCCGGGAGTGATATTGACCAGCCGGGCCTTGATAGACATCCCCAGTTCAGGCAGACCAGTCTCACCGGGCACCTGCAGCAGGATCGGAACATTTCGCCTGGCAGCAGCCTCTGGCTGGCCGCTTCCTTTACCAGCCCCAACCGCTGGAGAGACAGCCACGGTCAAGTAGCCAAAACACTTGTTGACCCATACACCATGGGGTAATTGAACGGTGCCTGTCGAGTCTCCCCGGCTCAGGAAATCCAGGCAGTCTTTTATGTTCTGATATCCAAGATGGCGCAGACTGCCCCCTGCCTTCCGGATCACTGCTCGTAACAGGCGCCGCTGGATGGCCAGAGGCAGATGCACAAAGCGATTTAAAGGCAGCCGCATCGCTTTGGGAGTCAATCTCGATCCGGATGTTCCTGCCTGTACATATCCAGGCGCCACTGCGTCAGCTTCAGAGACCGGGTTGAATTTGGCTGCAGGCATAGCTTTAGCTAGAACCTCGCCCTCCTCCAGCAACCGCTGCAGCAGTGATCGGGTGTGGCCTTCAAAAAAGCGGTTCTCCTCTCCCACAATTTCCGCCAGGCGCAGGATCGCCTGGTCGATATGAGGGTTGAAATCCCTGCGCAGTACAGGTAGTAAACTGTGCCGGATCCGGTTGCGCAGAAATTCCGGGTCGAGATTGGAGGCGTCGCTCCGCCAGTCCAGGCCGGCAGTCCGGCAATAGGCGGCGATCTCTTCTCTGGAGGCGCAGAGCAACGGCCGCACGATTCCGCCGCGCCGCGGCGGAATACCGGCCAAACCACCGGGCCCGGTACCTCGCATGATGTTGAACAGCACCGTCTCCACCTGGTCATTCGCCTGATGACCGACAGCAATCCGCTGGGCGCCGATCCGGTCCGCCACCCGCTCAAACAACCGATACCGAGCCAACCGCCCCGCTTCCTCGATCCCGATCCGGAACCGCTCGGCAATATGGCGCACCCGGGCATAACCGATAGTTACCGGCAAGCCCCACTGATGGGCGAGTTGTTGCACAAAGGCAGCATCAGCTGCCGCATCAGGCCGCAGCATGTGATTGAGATGCACCACATGTAAGTGCAGATCGTACTCCCGGGCAAGCTCGCGCAAAATCAGTAGTAGCCCGATCGAGTCAGCCCCACCAGAAACCCCGACCACAACTACCATCCCGTAGCCAAATAACCCGTGCCGGTCACTGAACTCTCTTACCTTGGACCGCAGGTCTACGTGCGCCTGATCGCCGCGCGTGCTAACTCACCCCAGTTCCGGCGCGGTGCCGAAGCGTGCCACCAGCACCGTCATATCATCCCTGTTCTTCAGCCCGACAGCTCTCAGAGCGTGCTTCAGAACCAGGTCAGCCACCGCCTGAGCATCCTCCAGAGGTAGCTCTTGCAGGAATTCATACAGCCAATTGTCGGGCAGGGCTGCTGACCGGTCAACCTCCGTAACCCCGTCGGTAGCCATAATCAACATATCCCCGGGCAGCACCTGGCGACGGTACACCTCTGCCTCTACCTTGTCAAGAATACCGGCCGGCCAACAACTGGACCGGATCATCTCGACACTGTGGTCCCTTTTCAAAAAGCTGGGCGGCGCCCCCGCTTTCAAAAAATCCACGTATCGGCCATCCAGGTCGACTGCCGCCAGGTCAATAGTGGCAGCGCTTTCCTCGCCACCCCGCAGGTACAGGGCAGTGTTAACAATCCCTGCCGCTGCCTCTGGGGTAATCCCGTTACTTATTAACTGTTCAAGCAATGTTACCACAATCCTGCTTTCGCGCATGGCATTGACCCCGGCCCCCATCCCGTCACTGACGGTCAGCAACAGGTGCCCTGGAGAATGGTGCGTTACGGCAAAGCTATCTCCGCAGAATGGCTCCGTGGATTTGGAGCGCTGCGAAAAGCCGACCTCTACCTCCAGAGGCAGATCCAACAGGGTTTCCGGCCTCTCCCGCCCGAGTACCCGATTGATGAAAGGTGATGCCAGAAAGAAGACTCCTACTGTCAGCAGGCTGGCCAGCAGATGCCCCGACAGTTCACCGGGATCGTTGTAGAATATGGAAAACAGCAAGCTGGCCAGGAAAAATCCCACTATTACACCGGTACGGCCAAAACCTTTGAGGGCTCCGGCGAAGAAACCGGTGCCGGCGTAAAAGCCGGTCCTGGGCAGCATCATTTGCCAGTTGCCCCCCAGGAGTCCCAGGATCACGCCGGCCCCCGCCCCCCAGCCAGCTCCCCAGCCATAGGCGACGGTGATCAGAACAGATCGGGCCAGGAGATCCTGCAGGGTGGCCGGACCGATGTGCAAATCCCCCAGGCCGCACATCACCAACACCAGAGCCAACAGCCCCCACAGTTCCCTCTGCCGTTCCCCGATCCCTGCCACATCGGTAAAACCGTAGATGGCAACCGGGGTGAACAGGCTGGCCAGTGCAGACTCGCTGACCAAATACGGGAGAACCCCTGGATTCCGGTTCAACGACAACAGGAAGATACTTTTGACCAGAATGTTGATGCCGCCAGCGGTTAAAGCCCCGGATAGGAGCGGCCCGCCGAGCGCCTCGCCGCGCCCGCTTGGCCGGGTGCCCGCGGGCACCCGGCGGGCGCGGTCACGAAAGGTCCTGGTCAGCAGAAAGGCTGCGGTTACAGCCAGGGCGTCCCCCACCGGCAGAAAAAACTGGCCAGTCCCAGCGTGAGCGAAGACTCCCACCACCACTCCAACAACCACTGCCCAACCGAGAGGCGCTGCCAGAAAGGCGGCGGCCACTGCCAGGGGCAATGCAAAGGGAGTGAGACCGCCGATCTGCGAGCGGCCGGCGGCGATACCCAGCACCGCATAAAGCAGGCACAGGGCAATGCCCTTGACTTGGGGCCACCTGCCGGAGATGCCCTGGCGCAGCCAGGCGTATTCAGCGCCCATCCTTGTGACCCCGCCCTTCCCGAAATTTTCCAGATCATTACCTAATTCATTATACGGTAAGCGATCCGGGAATTATGGGGCAACCTGCGGTTGGGGTGGCCGACTCTCCGACATATTGGCCCTAGATAAGCCAAAACCCGCCATCAAGGCGGGGTATATATGGTGACCCGTAAGGGATTCGAACCCTTGTTACCGGCGTGAAAGGCCGATGTCTTAGACCGCTTGACCAACGGGCCATTTATTTCCATTGGTAGCGGCGGCTGGACTCGAACCAGCGACACTGCGGGTATGAACCGCATGCTCTGACCAACTGAGCTACGCCGCCTCTTTTAAATTGGTAGCGGGGGCTGGATTCGAACCAACGACCTTCGGGTTATGAGCCCGACGAGCTGACCACTGCTCCACCCCGCATCGCCAAAGTTCATTATGCCCGAAAACCAGGTCGCTGTCAAGGGTGCCTGCAGCGCTAAGATTGCAATCATACGCTACTGCCAGCGATAATGGTACCGGGCAAACATCCCCGATAGGCCGTAATGCATCGTCTCTATCATGATTCAGCGATCCTGCTGTGGAGCGGCTAAAGCGCGAACAACTTCTTTAGGCTAGGGGTCAGGGGATAAAAGACGAGCCCCAGCGTCCCGGGGCCCGAGTGAGCCCCGACAACCGGGCCCACCTGAAGCAACTCGGGCGTCAGTCCGGGAAAGATTGACTGAATGCGCTCAACCAGTGCCCGTCCTTGCGCTTCTGCACCCACGTGGCCAGCATAAACCCTGATATTAGGCCCCTGTTTCTTCATCTCTTCAAGAATACGTTGCAACCCCTTCTCTTGGGTGCGCACCTTCTCCAATACTTCCACCACGTTATTCCTGGCCTTGTTGAAATACAGGATCGGTTTGATCTGCAACAGGTTGCCCAGCATTGCCCCAACCGCACTGACCCGGCCGCCCCGGTGCATGTACTCCAAGGTCTCCGGCATGACGAAAAAAGACATACCGTCGATAATGTGTTGGATTATTTGCAGCACATCCTTGCCCATGCCGGAGGCGATCGCCCGCACAGCCGCCTCAATAATCATATATAAGCCAATTGCCGTAGTCTTGGAGTCGATGACCTGGATATCCAGTCCCGGCAGCATCTGGGCAGCAACACGCGCGGCTTTGACAGTGCTGCTAAGGCTTTCTGCGATATGAATCGAGATGATCTTGTCGACGCGCTTGGCTATCTTCTCGTAAACCTCAATAAAATCTCCGACCGAGGGCATGGAAGTGGTGGGTAAGAATGATGAGCGCTGTATCTTTTCGTAAAATTGAACGAAGTCATTGCCAAGCTCCGCTTCGGGAAAGCTTCCGTCCTCGAAATTGATCGTCAGAGACACGACTTCGATTTCAAATTGCTCCTTGAAGCTAGAGGGCAGGTAGGCGGTGCTGTCAGTTACAATTCCAATGCTGGACATGCTTAATCCTTTCGGGCAGTGTATTTATTATTTTATAAGCGGGATAGGTTAAAAACCCTGCATGGTTATTTCGACAAAAACCGTAATTCGCTCACTCATAATAAAATTATGTACAATATTCTGATCGATCGTTATACAGCAAACAGTTTAGCTATCTGTGGAGTAAGGGGATAGAAGCCGATGCCCACGGTTCCCGCTCCGCCGTGAGTGCCGATCACCGGCCCCTGAGGGCAGAGTTCCGGTGTCAGATGGGGGTAAATAGCCCGCACCCGGGCCACCAAGTCCTGCCCCGTGGCCTCGTCGCTCACATGAGCGACATAGACTTTGATATCGGCCCCCATCTTCTGCATCTCCTCCAGCATCCGCCGCAGGGCCCTCTCCCTGGTGCGCACCTTATCGTAGAGGTCGATAATGTTGTTCTTCAGGGGATTGAAGAACAGGATCGGCTTAATCTGCAGCAGGTTGCCCAGCAGGGCCGCGGCATCGCCGATCCGGCCGCCCCGGCGCAGGTACTCCAGGGTGTCGAGGGTGAAGAGCACCAGCGAATGCTCTACAACATAATTGACGATGGATAAAACCTCATCCCGGCCAAGTCCGGCGGCAATTGCCCGGGCTGCGGCCTCGACCACCATATAGAGCCCGATCGACGTCTTACGGGAATCGACTACCGTAATGTCCAGCCCTGGCAGCATCTGGGCGGCCGCCAGGGCGGCCTTGACAGTGCCGCTGATCCCCTCGGTGATATGGATCGAGATGATGCTGTCAGCGCTGGCGCCAATGCGCTCGTAAACCTGGAGGAAGTCTCCGATGGATGGTTGCGAGGTAGTGGGAAGACTGGACGCCTTGCTAAGCCTTGCATAAAAGTGGTCATAATTGCCGTAGATCTCCTCTTCCGGAAAGCTGACCCCTTCAAAATTCACGACCAGTGAGACAACCTCGACCTGGTACTGGTCTTTGAAGCGGCGCGGCAGATAGGCAGTGCTGTCGGTAACAATCGCAATCCTGGCCATGATCCATCCCTTCAACGAGCGTCATGCGTAAACCCTGTGATGTTTATTTTAGTTTTCGCTGCCAAACCAAATTTACCTTGTGGCCGCTGTTCATTTAACGTTAAAATTATGTGACGCCTGGCAATTTAGTCCACCTGTTTGAGACCTGCGGATCACCGCCACCCGTCGCCAGTCCAAGCACCGGGGCCATGGAAGATTGACAGAACGCAGGAAACTGCTAACATCTGTTTAGGGTTATCTTGATCTGAGGGAGGAGCAGCCGTGCGCCTGTTTCTGGTGAGACACGGAGAAACATGCTGGAACAAGGATGAGATTTTCAGGGGCCAGATCGACGTGAAACTGAACGAACACGGGCTGGAACAGGCCCGCCTCACCGCCGCGGCCCTGCGGGCCCTGGATCTCTCCGCAATCTATACCAGCCCTCTCCAGCGCGCCGCTGAGACCGCCCGGCTGATCGCCGAACCGCATGGGCTCCCGGTGGTCATCGAGCCCGGCCTGACGGACCTGGACTACGGGTCCTGGCAGGGTCTGAGCCATGAACAGGTCCAGAGAGAGCAGCCAGAACTCTACCAGCAGTGGGTGAACAATCCGCAACTGGTGCACTTTCAGGGAGGAGAAAGCCTGGCCGACATCAGGAGCCGGGTGCTGGAGTTCTACCGTTTGCTCGCCAAGCGCCATCACGCCCAGAACGTTGTGGCAGTAAGCCACCGGGTGGTCAACAAGGTGTTGCTGTGCGCCCTGCTCGGCCTGGACAACTCGCGCTTCTGGCGCCTGCGGCAGGATACCTGCGGCATCAACGTGATCGATGAGGATAACCGGTATGGCTGTGTCATCCGCCGCATCAACGACACCTGCCACATTCAGCCGCTGGCGGCAGCGTTCGCGGCAAACAATATAACGGCGGACTTTTAAAAGTCCGCCGCCCCGCGTCAACTCACCATCGCCATAGATATATACTACTGCCGACTGGCTGCCTGCTTATGCCGCACTTGCTCCGCCAGCCAATCCATCCATAAGGTGAAGCCCTGGCCGGTGCGGGCGGATACTGGAAACACCGTAAGTTCCGGGTTGATCAGGGCCATATCCCGCCCCAGTTCCTCCATATCGCAGTCCGTATAGGGCAGCAGGTCGATCTTGTTAATCAGGGCGACCCTGGCCAGACGAAAGATCAGCGGGTATTTCATCGGCTTGTCGTTCCCCTCGGTGACACTCAATACCACCGCCCGGGCATCCTCGCCCAGATCGAACTCCGCCGGGCAAACCAGGTTGCCCACGTTCTCGATGATCAAGAGATCGACGGCATCCAAGTCAAAGTCCCCCAGAGTCGGCTTGATCATGCGGGCATCCAGATGGCAGGCCCCGGCGGTGTTGATCTGCACCACCGGCACACCCCGGGCCTCGATCCGCTCCGCATCCCTGGTAGTATAGATGTCTCCCTCGATCACCGCCAGCCTCAAGCCCTCCGGCAGTTGCTCGATGGTGCGCTCCAGGGTGGTAGTCTTGCCGGAGCCGGGGGAGCTCATCAGGTTTAGCACGAAGATCCCGCGCTCCCGGAACAGCTCCCGGTTCTCCCGGGCGGCCTCGTCGTTCTCCTGCAGTATCGGTGTCGCCAGCCTTACCTTAACCATCGCCTATTCTCCTTCGTAATATTCAATGTAGAGTTCCCGCCCACTCACCAATTTGATGTTGACGCCGGAGCAGGACGGGCAGATAAATTCGTAATCCTTGATCTCGAAGCGGTGCTGACAGTCCTTGCACTCGCCCATCACCGGCTCCTCCCGGATCTCCAGCACTGCGTCCTCTTTAAGCAGCGGCTCCTCCTTCCGGAAAGCTTCAAAGGAGAATTGCAGGGCATCGGGGACGGCCATGGTCAGCTTGCCGACCACCAGCGCTACCCGGCTGATCTGCTTGATATTGTTCTCGGCCGCGCTGGCCCGCAACTGCCTGACAATACCGTCGACCATGGAATATTCGTGCATGATCCACCGCCTATTTGTGCATCTAATAATATTAATCCTTTTTACAACACGTTCTGAGGGTTGTGCGGACAACCTCATTGTAAGCCAATCCAGCTGATTCCGCAACCTCCCGCGATCACTCAGCTAAAATCTAACCCAAGGGGATCCGGATCACTCACATCGAAATCTTACCGAGGGGATGTGTCTTGGGTATGTCGATGT
>JBEKKU010000026.1:0-20927 GCA_050010575.1 Thermacetogeniaceae bacterium
CCCACCCTGCGGGCGGGTGCCCGCGGCGAGTTCAGCGCTCATTTTGTGCGCCCAGGCCTCGAGCCGCTGGTAGCGCTTCCTCCCCCACCCGATGCCGGCCTCGCGCAGGAGTTCGGCAGCGGCCAGCGGCGGCAGATCGTGGTCTCCCCGGTCAGGCCGCAGGCTGATGTTCCCCTCGATCAGCAGCTGCCTGATCACGCCGGTGGCAAAATCGCTCCGGATCCACTCGACGATCCCCTTCAAGGCCTGGCCCGGCCGGGTCAGGGAGGCGGGCAGGCCATCCGCCGCGCTGATCTTGAAACCGTGCTTCCTGGCCAGGGCATGGAAGATCTGCACATACTCCGGGCCGGTGTAGGCCACGGTCACGGTGTCCAGCGGAATCTTCATGGCGATGACTCGCCGCAGCACCTCTCGGGCCTCATTGGTCACACCGTAGGCGTGGAAGAGGGCGATATCGCCCCGCTGCCAGGTAAACCGATCAGCCCTGTCCGGAAAGGTGGCGGGCTGTATCTGCTGGTTGAACATGGGAGCTGTTGCGCCGGCTGGACCATCGTCATCCATGCAGTCGACCAGCCTGGCCGGCCAGAGTTCGGCCGGGGTTCCGGGCGGCGGCGACAGGCCGGGGACCGGTTCGGATTGCAGGAGGAAGAGCCGCTCCGGAGGGATCCTTCTTTCGATGAATGCCACTTCCAGGGGCGTCAGCTGGCTCAACGACGGCAGGATGTAGACCGCCTGGCCGGGATCGGCGGGCTGCTCCATGGCCAGCGCCAGCAGGCCCGGCGGGTCGAGGTAGCTTCCCTCCAGCAGGTAGCGCTCGTAGGCGCACAGCAGTTCCTTGATATCCCGGCCCTTCGCCGGGGACACGAAACTGCCGGGGTCGATGGCCGCCCCGGTGACGCCATACGATCGCAGTTCCGCAACGGCGGCGGCGATGGCGCTGATCAGTCCCGCGGAAGCGCCCTTGCGCGAGAAGTAGGCCAGGGCGCCACCCTCATCGAGTTGCCGGTAGACGTTCTCGAAGGCAGTGGCCGCCTGGCCGGAGGAGAGCGGCACGAGGCCGCTCCGGGCAATATAGCCGTCCGCGGCCCTGCCCGCCAGACCCGCCACGGTCTCGGCGCACAGGTTCACACAACCGCCCGCCGATCTCGCCAGGCTCTCGCGCAACTCGTTTCCCGCCTGGTAGGCAGGAACGATCAGGACCTTCCGCTGAAACGGGTACCTCTTGCAGATGACTTCCAACGATCTGATCAGACGGTTCAGCCCAGCACGCCCCTCCCGGAAACAGTTGACCGGCAACGCCCCATGAAGGCGGCGGTGATCATTGATATAGCGACAGCGCTTCCCCGTCAGGCGTCTTTTCGACGACAGTGACGAGGGTGTTCACCATGGCCTCCGGGTGGTCGCCGGTTCTGGGAAAAGAAATCTATTTCAACTCCCTTTACCCAATAGAGGAATAATGTCGCATTTTGTATAAGTAATTCCAGGTTAACCCGATAGATCCTCTAAAAAAAGTATGATCAATTACCGTATGTGTCCTTAACTAACCCATTTACATTTTCACTTATTTACCTCAAATATGGCGTGCTGCTCATCACAATAGATTACATTTGCATTGCCCAGCAGGTCTGGATTTTGAAACTTATTTCCTATTACCGTCATGGACTTGGGGGAATTAACTTCATCCGTAATTTTACGCCTGGTCCTGACATTCATCTCTGTAGGCCACTCACAGCGAAGCCATCTCAAATCAAATTCATTGTCTACCCATACTACTAACGCCTTTGACGTTGTATTGGTTTTTAATACATCTCCCTCGTAAATATCCTTTTCCTCTTTGTCCTGATAGCCTGAGCAAGGCATGAACTGAAGATCTGGGGTTGACTTCGCTACCAGCTCACTTCTTGCTTTAAACCCAGGCTGTTCATCGTAATACAGCATCTTTTTATTAGTGGAATCCCAAACCCTATATTTGCTGAACATATAATCACCTTCCAGGACTGTTTTTTCTTGCCGATCCTTAAAGCCTGCTTTTTCTCTTTGTAGCGTTTCGCCTAAATGTTAGGCTTTACTCCCATTGTGACTGTCCACGGGCCTTGGCATTAAATTAATCAATACAGCCTTGGTAAAACGGCCTGCAAGGGAGACTATCTCCTCGCTTTTTGCAAGGCTGGCCACCCATTCCTGGGGAACGCCTGATTCCAGGTAGAGGATCCCCGCCAGCCCTCCTGTAACCGCTCCGGTGGTGTCCGTGTCGGCGCCCAGGTTCACCGCCCTCAGCACTGTCTCCTCGGCGGATAATAACCATCGTAGAACCACTCAAAGGCCTGGAGAAAAACCAGTGGCAGGATCTCCTGGTCATTATTGAGGCGCCGGATCTCTTTCTAGACGTGCATCATATCCTGGGTTTCCCGGCGCTGCCGCTGCAGCTGCGGGTTTTTGGAGTCGATGTAATAGGCCAGGTCGATGAACATTTCGGCAGCGCGGAAGAAGCCCGCCTCAAACCAGGCGTCATGTTCATCTGTTAATGAGGCCACGATCATCAGCCGGTCCTCTTCGTCGGTGATCGATTTCAAGAACTTCCGAATCCGCGCCTGGACGCGCGACCAATCGCTCCATCTCTCCAGATCTATCAGGGTGTTGATATAGAGAATGAAAAGAGAGATCTGCTCCGGGGCCTGCTCCTCTTCCGGCGCCGGCAGCATGGACTGGACCAGGGTCCATAATTCCCGGTCACGGCCAGTGTTCGCTCCATGATGAACACCAGCACCGAGAAGATGATGTTATCGAGCTGCCCCGGCTCGAGTAGCCGCTCCAGGTCCATGTTGCGGTTGCCGCGGTTGACGATGGAATCGATGGCGGCCACGATCTGCATTCTCTTTTCGAAGCCCTCGAGAAACTCCGGCTGACGCCTGTCCATGGCACGCTCTCCCCGCTGCAGTCTCGGTTTATGCTCTCTCTTTGCCAGTTCAGCCCGGCTGCCTGCTGTTGGATCTTGACACGCCCGCACAGCCATTGCTACAGTCCACAAGTCGATATAGCTGATTTCAAGCACCCATGCTTACAGGGCGCTGATCTGATTAATCCGGCCACTGGAGCATTCTTCTGGTTACGAAAATATCCGCTTCGCTTATCAGCAACGAATCGGATAGGTTGGTGCTGCAACATATTAATCGATGACGGCATAATCTTACAGCGGTCAGCTGAGCAGCCGCTAGCTTTTGAGAGAGTCTCTTGCTGCATTATAGATCTCATCTACGCTCATATTTTCGAATACTTTCTCCTGTATTTTTAGATAATCCCTGCCTTGCTCCATCTGGCTCATAAACCTGAGCAGGCCCTTATAACCTAAGGCTTTCCTAAGCGCCCCGATACCCTTTTCAATAATCTCCTGGTCGGTCATTTCCTGATTTTTATCGGTGCTCATCTTGCATCTCCTCCCTGATAAAATCAACAGGATTCATGCTAATAATACGTAAGATCACACCAGTTGGCCATCAGAAGCGGACAAATCCCATAATTCGTTTTCAGTATAACATAGCCTAGAGAATACTGGAATTTAATATAATACCAGGATAAATACTGCCTGCCCCGGCTCTAGCTCAGGATGCCGGATACCACCTGGTAATTGACGATCTCTTGCGGGATGTAGCGGCCCTGGGTTAAAATCTCAGTCAGGCGATCAGGGCCGCAGAGTCCCAGCATGGAAGCAAATTCTGCCACCGGGGCTAAAATTCCTCTTTTATCGAGTGATTTCGGCAGCGCCAGGCCTTCAGCCAGCCTGAGCATGAGGATGTAGAGGGCGGCAAACGGCCGGATCTCCAGGCCCGGGTTGGCCTCCCGGGCGCGGAAGAAGAGGCGGATCCCTTCATGGTCGAGGTCGCCGAAGTAGAGGAAACAGATGGTCCGGCTATAAAGCATACCGGTGCTGTTCAGTGGTTTGGAGCAGCTTTGTAGGGAAGTGCCCGTAGTTCCACTTCACCGGCCAAAGATTCGTATTCCGGGTCCTTATGGACGAGAATGGCATTGTAACTCTTGGCGTATGCTGCAATGACAGCGTCTGCGAAGGAGATCCGGTGGAAAGCCTTGAAGTGCGCTGCCGTTCGTAAGGTTGCTTCATCCACGTCCCAGACAATTTCAACAGGTAACCTCTTGATCATGGCCCACCGGCGGTCAGCCTCCTGTTGACCGCTTTCACGCAGTGATATATAGTAGATCTCCATGAGAACAATATATGGGATGAAGGACTTCTCTTGACGAAGGATCTCCTCAACAGCTTCGTGGCCTTCCTCTTCCTCCATTAAAGCTAGCAATGCCGAGGAGTCCAGAATGTACTGATCAGCCATCTCGCAAGGCGTCCTCTCTTCGTTCTTCCAGTAGTTTCCGGCCAAGCCCGCTTCCTTTGGCAGATCCCTTCAGGGCGGAAATAGGATCGCCCCGAAGAGGGATTACTTTTATGCTTTGGCCATCGTCTATCCACTCCAAAGAATCACCCTGCCGGATGCCGAATTTTTCCCGTACCCTAGCTGGAATAGCAGTCTGCCCTCTTTTTGTGACCGTCGTTCGCATCATTATCACCCCCATTTGATCATATCACACGTTATATACCTGTGCAACATGCTATTTGATCATATTGACATGCCGGATTACTGTGCCACGGAAACTTACGCCATCCATAGGAATCAATTGCCGGATCATGGCTGGAGATGCCCTCATCACCGGTGGCCCTGGCAGTGATCTCTACGGAGTTTCCCGCACCAGACCCAGGACCTGTTCCTTATATCCTTCACCGGCCAGCAGTTCCATAATCTTAGATTGCGAGAGGCGCCATTCCCTGCTAAACATCTTCTAATAGATGAAGCTTGGTATAAATTAAAGTCGCAGTCAGCCAGCGTTTGGAGTTAAAATAAAGGCGGTGCATCACGCTGTCATTTGCAAGCCGGCAGGCCTGAACCAGAGGGCTATCAAAGCTGAATAAATAATTCGAGGAAAGCGGGGATCGTTCATGGAGAGTATCGCCTGGGTCAATGGCGTGATCACGAGCCTGGCGGATGCCAGGGTCTCCTTTTTAGATCGTGGATATCTGTTTGGGGACGGCGTCTATGAGGCGATGAAGGTGGTGGACGGCCGCATCTTTGCCCTGCCCAATCATCTGGATCGCCTGGAGCGAAGCATGGAAGCGATCAGAATCAGGCCTGACTGGGCTCGCGCCGAACTGGAGCGCACCATCCAGGAGCTTGTTGCCAGGTCGGGGCTCTCCGCTGCCCTGATCTACATGCAGGTGACCAGGGGCGTCGCCCCGAGGCAGCATGCCTTCTCCCCCGATCTGACCCCGACGCTGGCGATCTTCGTATCTGATCCGCATCCCGTGGCGCCGGAGACCCGGGAGAAGGGGGTCAAGGCGATCACCGTGGCGGATGAACGCTGGGCGCATCCGCACATCAAGACCCTGAATCTCCTGCCGAATGTGCTGGCGCGCCAGGAAGCGGCAGAACAGGGCGCCTACGAGGCGATCTTCATCCGTGACGGGAGACTGGTCACCGAGTGTTCGAGCAGCAATGTCTTTGCCGTCATCGACGATCTGATCGTCACCCCGCCGACAGACGGGCGCATCCTGCCGGGCGTCACCCGCGACCTGCTGCTGACCGCCGCCCGGGAGGCCAACTATCCGGTCAGGGAGGACTACATCACCCTGGAGGAGCTGCGAGGCGCCGGGGAGATCTTCATCACCAGCACGGGGGTGGAGGCACTGGGGGTAGTCGACCTGGACGGCCAACCGGTCGGGGACGGAGCGCCGGGGCGCATCACCGGAGAACTGTACCGGCTTTTTGTCTCCCGGTGGTTCGTCTAAATCACCTGCCTCACAGGCTCCGCTCCATCTCCTCCAGCAGTTGCCCGAAGCGCTCCAGGGCCTGGTTGACCGGATCGGGGCGGGACATCTCCACCCCGGCCAGCCTGAGCAGGTTCAAAGAGTAGTCGGAGCTGCCCCGGCTGAGAAAGTCCAGGTAGCGGTCGAGAGCCGGCCGGCCGTGCTGCAGAATGCCACGGGCCAGGGCGACGGCGGCCGAGAGCCCGGTGGCGTATTTGTAGACGTAGAAGGCGTTGTAGAAATGGGGAATGCGCGCCCACTCCAGGTCGATCTCCTGGTCCACTGTCATGGCGGAGCCGTGATAATCCAGGTTCAACTGGCGGTATGTCTGTTGCAGATAGCTGTTGGTCAGGGCCTCGCCGGATTCGGCTTTGGCGTGGATGATCTGCTCGAATTCGGCGAACATGGTCTGCCTGAAGATGGTGCCCCGGAACAGTTCCAGGTAGTGGTTGAGCAGGTAGAGCCGGCGCTCCCGGTCGCTGACGGTGTGCAACAGGTGCTCCATCAGCAGCGTCTCATTGGTCGTCGAGGCCACCTCGGCGGTGAAGATGGTGGGCATGGCGTAGATGAAGGGCTGTCGGTGGTCGGAATAGTAGAAGTGCATGGCATGCCCCATTTCGTGGGCCAGGGTGAAGGCGTTGTCGATGTTCTGGTGGTAGTTCAGCAGCACGTAGGGGTGCACGTGATAGACTCCCTCGCAGTAGGCGCCCCCGGCCTTGCCCGGCCGCTCCGGCACGTCCACCCAGCCTGCCTGCAGCCCCCGCGACAGCGCCTCCACATAGGCCGCCCCCAGGGGAGCGAGCCCCTCCTGCACCATCTCCACCGCTTCCGGGTAGTTGACCGGCCATTTCACATCCGGCACCAGGGGGGCGTAGAGGTCATACATGTGCAGCGACTCCACCTTGAGCGCCCGCCGGCGCAGTTCCACGTACCGGTGCAGCAGATCCAGGCGGGAGCGGACCGCCCCGATCAGGTTGCTGTAGACAGCTTCGGTGACGTTCTCCTCGTGGAGGGCGGCCTCCAGGGCAGACCGGTGATGGTGCACCCGGGCCAGGTAGAGGTCGCGCTTCACCCCGGCGGTCAGGGTGGCCGCCAGGGTGTTGGAGAGCTTGCGGTAGGAGCCGTAGAGGGAGGCGAAGGTCTCCTGGCGCACCAGGCGGTCGCCGCTCTGCATCAACACGGAGTAGTTGCCCCGGGTGACCGGCTGCTCCTGGCCGTCCTCGCCCCTGATCGGGTCGAAGGTGAGGTCGGCGTTGTCGATCATCTTGAAGATCTGGTTGGGGGCCTGGATCACCTCTCCCGCCCTGGCGACGATCTCCTCCTCCGCCGGCGATAGGGTGTGGGGCCGGTAGCGCAGCAGGTCATCGATCTCGAAGCGGTAGACCGCCAGACCGGGTTCGCTGTTCAGGAAGGAAACGATGGTCGCTTCCGGCAGCGCCAGGAGTTCCGGCGCCATGAAGGAGATGGCGGCCGCTGCCTCCGTCTCCAGGGACATGGCCCGGTCGCGCAGCCCCTGGGCAACCGGGCCGGTGGTATCCTGATCGAATTTCATGCTGGCATAGTTGTAGATCCTGGCGCCAGTCTCCCGCAGCCGGTCCCTGGCCTGCAGGGCCTCCAGCAGCGTCGCCCCTCCGTCTCCCAGGCGTCCACGGTAACGTTCAAAGGCGGCCAGTTGCTGCTGGGCTCCGGTAAAATCCCGCTCCCAGTGCTCCTGGTCCGGATAGATCTCCTCCAGATGCCACCTGATATCATCCACTGCATTTTCCTCCTGAACCGCGCTAGAACCGCGATAGGGACGGTTCTCTGTCGCACTTATAGGCTGCCCCAGGGCAAGGAACTAGAAGCTCTCATTCTCCGCCCGCCACATCGGGTCGACGACGGAAATGAAGGACAGGTCACCGCTGCCGGTATTCTCGATCTGCTGGAGCGCTCCCGGCGGCACGTAGACGGCCTGCCCCAGGGTCACTTCGGCGGTCTCGCCATCAACGCGCAGCAGGCCCTCCCCCTCCAGAATATAATACACCTCGCAGGAGCCGGATATGCGGTGTGGCCGGGTGGCCTGGCCGGGTGGCACCACGCCTTGGGCGATGCTGCATCCCATCTGCAGCCTGCTATCCCGGGCCGGATGCAACAGCTCACACATGGTGCTGCCATCCGGGGCCATGAAATAGGCACCTTTCTCAATGTCCTTGATGATCATTTTCCATCGACCTCCCTCAGTTGCCATTCCCCTTTAATGTAATGTAACTCAGGATGCCTCTCCTGTAAAGGACTTGACCGGTTTTAGCCGATTATAGGGAATTTTAGTCTAAAAAAGCCTGTGGAAGACCTATTTTTTACAAAGATTTTACATCTAAAGAGGAATGATTGGGCCTTGGTCGAATAAGTTAATAATTTATAAATCTTTCTTGTATATAAATAAACTGGAACGGAGGTGGCTTAATATGTTTTGCCGTAATTGCGGCAAAGAAGTCCCTGAACTGGCCGTGGTCTGTATCGGTTGCGGCTGCCCTCCCCAGGCCGGCAGCAAGTACTGTCAAAACTGCGCCGCTGAAACCAGCGCTCCACAAGAAATATGTATAAAGTGTGGGGTAAAGCTGGCAAAGGCCCAACCAGAGGGCGCCAAATCAAAAATTGCGGCGGGGCTTTTAGGGATTTTTCTGGGATCGATTGGTGTTCACCGTTTTTATCTCGGGTACGTCGGGATAGGTATTGCACAGATTATTGTGACCCTGGTCACCTTCGGCATTGGTGGCATCTGGGGCTTTATTGAAGGCATTCTGATTTTAACCGGTACGATTAATAAAGATGCCAAGGGACAGCCGTTAGCCAACTGAGACCATAATTTATTTACATTTATCCGCTCAAGTTTCCATCGTAGCTGCAGATATGAAATTTGAAGGGTTAAGCCGCGATTACAAGGGAGTATATCCGGAGAAAGAGGGAGTTTGCCACGATCAACCTGACTCCGCTTCAGACCACCACCATCAGCAGGTACCTGGTCACCTCGAACCTGTTGAAAAGCAACTTCGGCACCTCCAACGACCAGTTGCAGAGTGTCTTATCCAATCTGATGAACCAGACCACTGCGGCTGACTCGGCAGAGATCAGCAAAGCGGCCAGCGCGGCCGGTGATAGCAGCAGCACTGATGATAGCACCGGCGACAGCAGCGCCAGCACTGGCAGCAGTTCGGCTACGGGCCGCACGGCCAGCAGTTCAACTACTGACAGCACCGCCAGCACCAGCAGCAGCGGTTTGAACAGCATTATAGACGGCAGCACCGGAACATCGGCATCATTGGTATCCTCACTCCTGGGCTCATTGATCGATACCTACGCCTGACCCACCCTTGTCGAGTCATACCTGACAGCATAATCGAGGCGCCATCCGCATGCGATGGCGCCTTTCGATCTGCTGAACCAATTGTTTCCGGGGCAGGCAAACCTATTTCAACCCGGCCTTTTCCTTCATCATCGCCCGCACCTTCAAGGGCAGGCCGAACAGGTTGATGAAGCCCTGGGCGTCCTTGTGGTTGTATAGTTCGAAGTGGCCGAAGGTGGCGAAGCCTTCATGATACAGGGAATAGGGAGAGGTGGCCCCGGCCGGGGTGCAGTTCCCTTTGAACAGCTTCAGGCGCACGGTGCCGGTGACCGTCTTCTGGGTCTCGTCGACGAAGGCGGACAGGGCCTCCCGCAGCGGGGAGAACCACAGGCCGTCGTAGACCAGCTCGGCGAAGCGCAGGGCGACGACTTCCTTGAAGTGCAGGGTGTTGCGGTCGAGGGTCAGGTATTCCAGTTCCCGGTGGGCGTAGTAGAGCACGGCGCCGCCGGGGTTCTCGTAGACGCCCCGGGACTTCATGCCCACCAGGCGGTTTTCCACCATGTCGACGATCCCCACCCCGTTGGCGCCGGCGATCCGGTTCAACTCTGTTAAAAGGGTGACCCCATCGGTCTGCTTGCCGTTGAGCGAGCAGGGCACGCCCTGCTCGAAGCCGATCTCCACGTAGGTCGGCTTGTCCGGGGCCTGCTCCGGCCAGGTGGTCAGCAGCAGCACGTCATCCGGCGGTTCCTTGGCCGGATCCTCCAGGTCGGCGCCCTCGTGGCTCAGGTGCCAGATGTTGCGGTCACAGCTATACGGACGGTCCTTGGACACCGGCACCTCGATCCCCCGGGCGATGGCGTAGTTGATGGCATCCTCCCGGGACCTGATGTCCCAGATGCGCCAGGGGGCGATCACCTTGAGGTTGGGGTTCAGGGCCTGCACGGAGACGTCGAAGCGCACCTGGTCGTTCCCCTTGCCGGTCGCCCCGTGGGCCACGGCGTCGGCGCCCTCGGCCTCGGCGATCTCCACCAGGTACTTGGCGATCAGCGGGCGGGCGAAGGATGTCCCCAGCAGGTACTTGCCCTCGTAGACGGCTCCCGCCTTGAGGGTGGGGAAGATGTATTCCTCCACGAACTCCTTCTGTAAATCCTTGATGTAGATCTTGCTGGCCCCCGCTTTCTTCGAGCGCTCCTCCAGGCCGTCCAGTTCCTCGCCCTGCCCCAGGTCGGCGGCAAAGCAGATCACCTCACAGCCGTAGTTGTCCTTGAACCAGGGGATGGCCACCGAGGTATCGAGACCGCCGGAATAGGCCAGCACGACTTTTTTGATTTCCACGATAACTCCTCCTAAAATTTTTAAGTAGTTTTACTGTGATGACACCAGGCCTAAACGGGCGTCCAGAGATCCCTCAACGGATCGTGCCGGGCCAGCCGGTCAGGCTTGGACAGCAACGGGCTCGGTAAATATAGCCCCGGGCTTGCTCAGTGAGATTACCAGCGCTGCCGCCAGCAGCACCGCGCACATGATCCCCACCCCCAGCGGCTCGATGCCGTTGATGGCCATGGCGCCGTTCAGGTTGAACAGCCAGTGCACGATGATCAGCAGCGGGAGGCTGCCGCCGGTGGCGTTGTATACTGCCGTCATCAAGATAGTGCCGCAGAGGATGTAGATAAAATATAGCGGAAACGTATTGATGCTCTGCGGGCTGCCGGAAAACAGGAACGCCGGGATGTGCCAGGCGCCCCAGATGCAGCCCAGGATCAGGCTGGCCGCCAGCGGACTGTAGCGCCGCTGCAGCAGCGGCAGGGCCAGGCCCCGCCAGCCCAGCTCCTCGCCCAGGGGGCCGGTGGTGGTGACCAGGGTCAACAGCGCCAGGGGCACCGACAGGGCCGGGGAATAGCTAATCGCCGGCACGTAGCCGCCGGTCAGGGTAGTCACCAGCCGCACGAACAGGTCCAGGCCCACGAACAGGGCGGTCAGCCCCACGTACCACCAGATGCCCACGTTCCAACGCAGCAGCCGGGCCAGGAAGGAACCCAGGCCGCTGGGGCCGTAGACCGCGGAGACCAGGAACAGGGCCGCGATGGTGGGGGCGCAGCCGCCGACCACAATGAATACCGGATTGTCCGGGCCGGTTATCCCGGTCAGCAGCCGGAACTGCGGGGAGAAGACCAGCAGCCCCCACAAGCCCCAGTTGAGCAGGAAGGTGAGCCCGAAGAACGCCAGCAGCGTTTTCCTGCTCATTACAGCAGCAGGGCCAGGATCGCCTTGTGGGCGTGCAGGCGGTTCTCCGCCTCGTCGAAGGCCACCGACTGCGGCCCGTCGAGCACCTCAGCGGTGATCTCCTCGCCCCGGTGGGCCGGCAGGCAGTGCAGCACTACGGAGCCCGGCGCCGCCGCTTGCAGCAGTGTGGCGTTGATCTGGTAGCGGGAGAAGGCCCTGATCCGCTCCGCCTGCTCCGCCTCCTGCCCCATGCTCGCCCAGATGTCGGTATAAAGAACGTCGGCGCCGGCAACAGCCTCGAACGGGTCGGTGACTACTTCCAATTTCACTCCGGTGGCGCCGGCATCCGTCCGCGCCCCGGCCAGGATCTCCGTATCCGGCTCGTAGCCGGGGGGGCAGGCGATGCTCATGTGCATCCCCACCTTGGCGCAGATCTGCAGCAGGGAGTGGGCGACGTTGTTGCCGTCCCCGATGAAGGCCAGCTTCAGGCCGGCCAGCTTGCCCTGGTGCTCCTCGATGGTCAGCATGTCCGCCAGGGCCTGGGTGGGGTGCATCAGATCGGTCAGGCCGTTGATCACCGGGATCGAACCGTATGTGGCCAGGTCGTCCACGTCCACCTGGGCGAAGGTGCGGATCATGATCCCGTCCAGGTAGCGCTCCAGGGTGCGGGCGGTGTCGCCGATCGTCTCCCCCCGGCGCAGTTGGATGTCCTGGGCGCTTAGAAACAGGGCGTAGCCGCCCAGCTGGTACATCCCCACCTCGAAGGAGACCCGGGTGCGGGTGGACGGTTTGGTGAAGATCATCCCCAGGCTCTTCCCCTGCAATACCGGGTGGGGTATCCCCGCCTTCCATTCTCTCTTCAAGTCGTGGGCCGCGTCCAGCAGGAGCCTGATCTCCTCACCGCTGAAATCGCTGATCGATAGGTAATCCCGGCCTTTCAGCCGCGTATCCAGGTATGCTCCGGCCATGCTTCCGGCCTCCCTCACGTAATGGTCCTTGATTGTTGGTCCTAACGTGTACTTTCTTTAGAAGCAAATGGTTTATTACCGTTCCGTGGTGCTGCAGGTTGCCTCTGATAGAGTTCGGGGCAAAGCCAGGTATTCCTGCAGACTACAGCAGGTGGAATGCGCCCCCGCCTTCCGTGCCCGCAGCACCTCCAGCAGCGCCCCCGCCGTATCCAGCGAGGTCAGGCAGGGCACCCGGTACTCGGTGGCGGTGCGCCGCATCATGAATCCCGACCGCTCCGGGATGCGGCCGCGGGTGGGAGTGTTGATCACCAGCTGCACCTGGCCGCTGCGGATCAGGTCGAGCACCGGGCTCAGGTTCTCCCGCGCCCGGGTGCCCGCTTGCGCGGGCGGGGTACCCGGATCTGGTAGTGCACCCAGGTCGGGTTTCGCTACCACCTGGTGCCTGATCCCGTTCGCCCGTAGTTCCCGGGCGCTGTCACCGGTGGCCAGGATCTCGAAGCCCAGATCGGCATAGCCGGCCAGGATCGGGATCGCCTCGGCCCGGTCGCGCTCCGCCAGGGAGACCAGCACCCGCCCGCCCAGAGGCACGTTGATCCCCGCCGCCAGCAGGGCCTTGTAGAGGGCCATGCCGTAATCGTGATCGATCCCCAGCACCTCGCCGGTGGACTTCATCTCCGGCCCCAGGGAGACATCCACCCGGGTCAGCTTCTCGAAGGAGAAGACCGGGGCCTTGACCGCCACGAAGGGCGGCGGTGGCGCCAGGCCGGGCCCGTAGCCGAGCTCCTTCAAAGAGGACCCCAGCATGATCCGGGTGGCCAGCTTGACCAGGGGAATGCCAGTCACCTTGCTGAGCACCGGCACGGTGCGGGACGCCCGGGGGTTGACCTCCAGGCAGTAGGCCTGGCCGTCGGCGATCACGTACTGGATATTGAGCAGGCCCTTGACCAGCAGCGCCGCCGCTATGCGCGTGGTGTATTCCACGATCTGGTGGATCTCTCCGGGGGTCAGTGTCTGCGAGGGAATCACCGCCGTACTGTCACCGGAGTGCACCCCCGCCCGCTCGATGTGCTCGATGATGGCCGGGATCAGCGTCTGCCGGCCGTCGCTGACGGCGTCGACCTCCACTTCCTTGCCCCGGATGTACTTGTCGATCAGCACCGGGTGCTTGGAACTGACCTTCACCGCCGAGGCCATGTAACCCAGCAGGTCCTGGGTATTCTCCACCACCTCCATGGCGCGGCCGCCCAGCACGTAGGACGGGCGCACCAGCACCGGGTAGCCCAGCTCCTCGGCTACCGCCACCGCCTCGTCGGCCGCCATCACCGTCTTGCCCTGGGACTGCGGGATGCGCAGTCCCTTGAGCAGGCTCTCGAAGCGCCGCCGGTCCTCAGCGGCGTCGATCCCTTCCATGCTGGTGCCCAGGATCGGGGCGTTGTAGTAGGCCAGGTGGCTGGCCAGGTTGATGGCGGTCTGGCCGCCGAACTGCACCAGCACTCCGTCCGGTTGCTCCTGGTCGATGATGTTCAGCACGTCCTCCGGGGCCAGGGGCTCGAAGTAGAGCTTGTCGGCGGTGTCAAAGTCGGTGCTGACCGTCTCCGGGTTGTTGTTGATGATGATCCCCTCCACGCCGGCCTCCTTCAAGGCCCAGACGGCGTGAACAGAGCAGTAGTCGAATTCGATCCCCTGCCCGATGCGGATCGGCCCGGAGCCGAGCACGATCACCCGCTTCTTGCCGGAGGGCGCCGCCTCGTTCTCCTGGTCGTAGGTGCCGTAGAAGTAGGGGGTGGCCGCCGCGAACTCCGCGGCGCAGGTGTCCACCATCTTGTAGGCCGGGGCGATCTTCGCCTCCCGCCGCAGCGCCCGCACCACGCCGGCCTCCCGGCGGGTCAGCTTGGCGATCTGGTAGTCGGAGAAGCCGAGGCGCTTGCTCTGCAGCAGCAACTCCGGCGTCAGCTCCTCGCCGGCCAGCCGCTTCTCGTGATTGACGATGTTTCTGATCTTGTTCAGGAACCAGTAGTCGATCTTGCTCAGGTCGTTGACCTCCCGCAGCGTCCAGTCCCGGCGGAAGGCCTCGGCCACCGCAAACAGCCGCTCGTCGTTGGGGACGGACAGCTTCTCCTCCAGGTGCATCTCCGTCCACTGGGCGGCCTCGGGCAGGGCCAGGCCGTACAGGCCAATCTCCAGGGAGCGCACCGCCTTCAGCAAGGCGCCCTCGAAGCAGCGGTCGATGGCCATCACTTCTCCGGTGGCCTTCATCTGGGTGCCCAGGCTGCGGTCGGCGCCGGCAAACTTGTCGAATGGCCAGCGGGGGATCTTGCACACGATGTAGTCAATCGCCGGCTCGAAGCAGGCGCAGGTCTCCCCGGTCACCTGGTTGGTGATCTCGTCCAGCCGCAGGCCCGTGGCGATCTTGGCGGCCACCCGGGCGATCGGGTAGCCGGTGGCCTTCGAGGCCAGGGCGCTGGAGCGGCTTACCCGGGGGTTGACCTCGATCACCCGGTAGTTGAAGCTGTTGGGGTCCAGGGCAAACTGGATGTTGCAACCCCCCTCGACTCCCAGCGCCCGGATGATCTTCAGGGAGGCGCTGCGCAGCATCTGGTACTCCTGGTCGCTCAGCGTCTGGGTGGGCGCCACCACAATACTGTCGCCGGTGTGCACGCCCATCGGGTCGAAGTTCTCCATACTGCAGACGGTGATGCAGTTGTCCGCCCCGTCGCGCATCACCTCGAACTCGACCTCCTTCCAGCCCAGTACTCCCTCCTCCAGCATGACTTGGCTGATCCGGCTGGTCTTCAGGCCGATATCCACGATCTGGCGCAGTTCCTCTTCATTATGGGCAACACCGCCCCCGGTGCCCCCCAGGGTGTAGGCGGGGCGCACGATTACCGGGTAGCGGATCTCCTTGGCGGCGGTTACCGCCTCCTCCAGGCCGGTGATGATGATGCTCCGGGGTACCGGCTCGCCGATCTCCAGCATGGTGGCCTTGAACAACTCCCGGTCCTCGGCCTTGCTGATCGCCGCCAGAGGGGTGCCCAGCACCTCCACACCGTACGTATCCAAGACGCCGGCCTCAGCCAACTCCATCGTCAGGTTCAGGCCGGTCTGGCCACCCAGGCCGGAGAGCACCCCGTCCGGGCGCTCCCGGGCGATGATCTCCTTGAGAAACTCCACGTTCAGCGGTTCTATGTACACCCGGTCGGCCATGTGAGCGTCCGTCATGATGGTGGCCGGATTGCTGTTCACCAGCACGACCTGCAGGCCTTCCTCCCGGAGGGCCTTGCAGGCCTGGGTACCGGCGTAGTCGAACTCCGCCGCCTGCCCGATGATGATCGGGCCGGAGCCGATCACCAGCACCTTCTTCAAGTCCTTGCGTCTGGGCATCTCGGTGCCCCCTTTCATGATGCCTCTCATGTGCATTGATGACGCCTGGATGATTGCTTGGCACCCTTGATGCCTGCACCGTCTGATGCTTGCGTTTTTAATGATGCTTACTTCTTGGTGATGTTTGCGCTTTGATGCTTACCCCTTAATGGTTCCAAGCCCGGTCTAACCCTGCAACTCCCCGGCAATCTGCTGCAGGGCTGTTTTCAATATGGCCACCGCCTCGTCCACCTCGTCCCTGGTGATGGTCAGGGGCGGTATGAAGCGAAGCACGCTATCGGCAGTACAATTGATCAGCAGGCCGTTCTCCTGGCAGAGGGCGACCGCCCGCTTGCCGGTGCCCGGCGCCAGGGCAGCTGGTGCGGTGTAGTCCAATTCCATCCCCACCAGCAGACCGCGCCCCCGCACCTCTTTGATGAAGGGGAATTGCGCCTGCAACTCCCGCAGCTTCAGCATCAGGTGATTGCCGGTCTGCTCGGCGTTGGCCGGCAGGTTTTCCTGCTCCATGATATCCAGCACCGCCAGGGCGGCAGCGCAGGCCACCGGGTTGCCCCCGAAGGTGCTGCCGTGGGTGCCCGGCTGAAAGGCTGCGGCCACCTCCTGGCGGGCCAGCAGGGCGCCGATCGGCAATCCTCCTCCCAGGGCCTTGGCCAGGGTCATCACGTCCGGCTGCACACCGTAGTGCTCGAAGGCAAACATCTTGCCGGTCCGGCCGAGGCCGCACTGCACCTCGTCGCACACCAGCAGCACCCCGTGCTCCTCCCGCACCCGATCCAGCGCCTGCATGAACTCCGTGGTGGCCTCGTTGACTCCGCCCTCCCCCTGCACCGGCTCGATGAAGATCGCCACCGTCTGAGGGTTGATTGCCGCCCGCAGGGCGTCGACATCCTTGAAAGGCAGGTGCACGAAACCGCCGGGCAGCGGCTCGAAGCCCTGCCAGAACTTGGGCTGGGCGGTGGCGGTGAGGGCTCCCAGGGTGCGGCCATGGAAAGAGGTGGTGAAGGAGATGATCTCCGGATGCTCCTTGCCGTGCTGGCTGGCATACTTGCGCACCAGCTTGATCGCCGCCTCGTTGGCCTCGGTGCCGCTGTTGCAGAAGAAGGCCCGGTCGAGGCCGCTGAGGTGGACGAGCCGCTTGGCCAGGGCCACCGGTTGGGGAAACCAGTAGAGGTTGGAGCAGTGGATCAGTTGCTCTGCCTGCTCCTGAATCGCCGCCACCACCCGGGGATGGCAGTGGCCGACGGAGTTGACGGCGATACCGCCGACGCAGTCCAGATAGCTGCGCCCCTCGGCGTCCCAGACCCGGGCGCCCTGCCCCCTGACCAGTACCAGGGGCAGCTGGGCGTAGTTCTGCATCAGGTACTGCTGGCCGTCCTCGATTACCTGTTCCGTATATGACTTGCCCGTAGTTGTAGCTTCAGGCGATATTTCTTTCATGTTTCTCCCCTCACTTTCCTGGTGTAAATGCCCTGCGGGCACCGCTGATGTTCATCATGCGGGTACCCCTGGCAGCTAGCTGTTGACTACCATGGTGCCGACACCCTTGTCGGTGAAGACCTCCAGCAGGATCGAATGCAGGATGCGTCCGTCGATGATGTGGGTGCGCCCCACTCCCTTGCCCAGAGCCTGCACGCAGCATTCCACCTTGGGGATCATCCCCCCGGCAATGATGCCCCTCTCGATATAGCCTGGCACGTCACCGGCCCTGATCACCGAGATCAGGCTCTGGGGGTCGTGGCGGTCCTCCAAAATCCCCTCCACGTCGGTCAGCAGCACCAGCTTGTTGGCCTTCAGAGCGGCAGCCACCGCCCCGGCCACATAATCGGCGTTGATGTTGTAGGTCTCGCCGTCCCTGCCGACCCCGATCGGGGCCACCACCGGGATGTAGCCCTCGCTCCGGACAGTCTCGATGATCTCCGGGTTGACCCGGGTGACCTCGCCCACGAAGCCCAGGTCGACCGGCGCCTCGCCCGGCTCCGCCGGGAGCAGCTGTTTGCGGGCCTCGATCAGGTTGGCGTCCTTGCCCGACAGCCCGATCCCCTTGCCGCCCAGCCTGTTGATCAGGCTGACGATCTCCTTATTGACCCGGCCGGCCAGGACCATCTCCACGACCTCCATGGTCTCCTCGTCGGTGACCCGCTGGCCGCGCACGAACTTCCAGTCCTTCCCCAGCCGCTGCAGCATCTGCTCGATGGCGGCCCCGCCGCCGTGCACCAGCACCGGGTGGATGCCGACCAGCTTCAATAGGATGCAGTCGGCGATCACACCCTGCTTCAACTCCTCGCTGAGCATCGCCCGGCCGCCATACTTGACGACCACGGTCTGGCCGGCGAACTTGCGGATGTATGGCAGCGACTCCACCAGGATGGCAGCTTTTTCCAGCGGTGATAGGACCATCTCAGTCTCCCCCCGTTCCAATCCCATATTAAGATTGCATATTTAGGTCTACGCTATTTACAAGAGCGATGCCATCTTTCTTAATAATTACTAAACAGATGATTCGTATAATCCAATTCAAGACTGGCTCAGGTGCGGTAGTTGGCGTTGATTCGCACGTAGTCGTAAGACAGGTCGCAGCCCCAGGCCACACCCTCGGCATCTCCCTGGTGCAGGTCGAGGGAGATCTCGATCTCCCGGCCCTCCAGGATCTCCTTGGCCCGCTCCTCATCGAAGCCCAGGCCGGTGCCCCCGTCCGCCATCTTCAGATCGCCGATCCAGATGGTCACCCGCTCCGGGTCGAAGAGCACGCCGGAGTAGCCGGCAGCGGTGATGATCCGGCCCCAGTTGGCGTCCTCGCCGAACAGAGCCGCCTTGACCAGGTTGGAGCCGGCGATGGTACGGGCGATCTGCAGGGCGCCCTGTTCGCTCTGGGCGCCCCGGACGCGGACCTCCATGTATTTGGTGGCGCCCTCGCCGTCATGGGCGATCATCTTGGCCAGCTCGATGCAGACTGCCGCCAGGGCGTCCCGGAAGGTGATAAACTCGTCTGATCCTGCAGTGATGGAGACGTTGCCCGCCTGCCCGTTAGCCAGGATCACCACCATGTCGTTGGTGCTGGTGTCGCCATCGATGGTGACAGCGTTGTAGCTGCGGTCGGCAGCATAGCGCAGGGCGGCCTCCAGGGCTCCCCGGTCGACAGCCGCATCCGTGGTCAGGAAGGAGAGCATGGTGGCCAGGTTCGGGTGGATCATCCCCGAGCCCTTGGCGATGCCTCCGATGGTGATCACCGGCCCGGAGTCGCCCAGGCTGAATTTCAGGGCGTATTCCTTGGGAGCGGTGTCAGTAGTCATGATCGCCTCGGCGGCATTGCCCCCACCGTCCCGGGTGAGATTGGCGGCGGCATCCCGGATGCCCGCCTCGATCTTCATGATCGGCAGGGGCTCTCCGATCACACCGGTGGAGGCCACCACTACATCGGCGACGGGAACGTCCAACGACTCCGCGGCAACATCCGCCATGCGGCGGGCATCAGCCATCCCCTGCGCCCCCATATAGGCGTTGGCGATGCCGCTGTTGGCCACGATCGCCTGGGCCCTGCCGTTGGCCAGGTGCTCCTGGGACAGGATCACCGGCGCCGCCTTGACCAGGTTCCGGGTAAAGAGGCCGGCGGCCACCGCCGGAACCTCTGAACAGATCAGCGCCAGGTCGCGGCGCCCCTTCTTGCGCACCTGCGCCACCACTCCTGCCGCCTTGAATCCCTGCGGGGCCGTGATCCCACCGGGTGCCTTTACCCAGTCTGCATGCTCCTTGCTCATTCCTGTTTTACCTCCTGCTGCCCTATCATGTGGACTGTTCTTTCCTTATTATTCCCCTCGCCTGACACGTGAGCGCGGGGACGGTTCTCGCGCTCAGGGGTAGAGGGCGGGGAAGTCGAGGCCCAGGCCCTCCGGCAGGCCGAACAGCAGGTTCATGTTCTGTACTGCCTGGCCGGCCGCCCCCTTGACTAGGTTGTCGATCACCGAGACCACGATCAGCTGTTTCGGTCCGGCCACCGCCAGTCCCAGGCAGCAGCGGTTGGTGCCCTGCACCCACTTGGTCTCGGGCCACTGCCCCTCGTCCAGCAGTTGCACGAACTGTTCGCCGGAGTAGAAATCCCGGTAGAACTGGCGCACGGAGGCGGCGTCCAGCGGACGCAGCAGCCTGGCGTACACCGTACTGAGGATGCCCCGGGTCATGGGGATCAGGTGGGGGGTGAAGACCACCTCTGCCTTGCTGCCCGCCAGTACCGAGGCGTAGTAGGAAATCTCCGGAGTATGGCGGTGGGTGGTGACCGAGTAGGCCCGCACGTTGTCGTTGCACTCCGAGTAAAGGCTGCCCAGGGCCGGGGTACGGCCGGCGCCGGAGACACCGGACTTGGAATCGATGATCAGGGAGTCCTGTTCCACCAGGCCGTGCTTCATCAGAGGAGCCAGAGCGAGCAGAGCGCTGGTGGGGTAGCAGCCCGGGTTGGCAACGAGGCGCGCGGCGGGGATGAGGTCGCGGTAGAATTCCGGCAGGCCGTAAACGGCCTTGGCCAGCAGGGCAGACTGGGTGTGGGTTTCCTGATACCAGGTAAGGTAGTTGGCGGGTGTGCGCAGGCGGAAGGCGCCGCTGAGGTCGATGACGCGTGCCCCGGCATCCAGCATGTCCGCGACCGCCTCCGTTGGTAACGTTTCTTTCATCTTCTCCATCCCGAGCGACTCCGGCGACCCACGAAGGGGGCCAGTCCTGCCTCCTTCGGTACAGGAAAGGGGCCAAGACTCTGGGGCAATGGCTCACAGCCGTCACGTCGATGAAGGAGGAGGAGTCCGCAGCGATGAAGGTACCGGCCGCAGTGGAGGGGATCAGGGCCATGCCGATCTCCTTTCCCATGGGGATCGATCCGGAAAACAACGGGGCCGGGGATGCCACTCCCGTTCTCTGCTGCATGATCGGCGTGGGTATACTTGGAGCCGGGTACAGGAGGTAAAGGCCCCATGAACATGTTGACGAAAGCTGCCGTGCAAGGGGCGGCGTGCGGGTTGATGATCGGAGTCGTGCTGCTTGTCGGCGGGCGGGTATGGCGTCCGGCGACCGTGCACCTGGACACGCGGCATGAAAGCAGACTGGCTTAAGAATCAGTGTTGGAGCCAGGGGCACAGCGCCACTGTGCCCCTGGGGTTGTTGGGTTACGAACTAGCTTCCTGCG
>JBEKKU010000027.1:0-20690 GCA_050010575.1 Thermacetogeniaceae bacterium
GGCTACGAACGCTATGATACCCCCGAAGCAGTAGATTGGCTCAACCAGGTCTATGCCTGCCTCGATCCCTATGCTAACTTGTTTCTGCCAATGCGTAAAGTGATCGCTAAAGAGCGCTGCGGCAGTCATGTTCACAAGCAGTTTGACACGGCTCGCACACCTTTTGAGCGCTTGAATGAAACCGGCGCCCTGACTCTTAAGGCCCGGTTGCTCTGCAAGCACCAACTGAAGACGTTAAATCCGCTCGTGCTGCATCACCAAATTGAAGATCTTTTGAACCAGGGACCTTTACCCATACCTGTTGAATCACGAGCCCATGAGGTGGTCCAGGGTTAGATTATTACATGAGTGATCCACTTTGCTTAGGTTAGATTTTTATATGAGTTGACACGCCTCCAGGGAGTATTTACCCGGCCTGGAACCGGAGACCTCCGCCTTGCCAAGGCGATGCTCGTCTACCGGGCGCAAGGATTTTCCGGACCAATGGAGAAGTATTTGAATTGACTGAGTTATCTGCTGCTACAGCATTGCCGCAGCCAGATAGTAAATAAGGGACGGAATAGCATGGATTATCTCTGGATAGGCTTGGGTGGCATCCTGGGGGCCCTGACCCGTTTTTACGTCGGGCAACTCTTTGTCTCCTGCTTCGGCGCCGCTTTTCCTTACGGCACCATGTTCATCAACATCACCGGCAGCATGCTGCTCGGGCTGATCCAGGTGCTGGCCCTGGAGCGCTTCCTGTTCAGCCCGCGGTTCCGTCTCTTCTCCGGGGTCGGTTTCTGCGGAGCCTACACCACCTTCTCCACCTTTACCAAGGAAACCCTGAACCTGTTGCAGGCGCAACCCGTAGCTGGGCTGCTGTATGGCGCCGGTTCAGTGCTCTGCTGCCTGCTGGGCACCTGGCTGGGTATAATCGCCGGCCGCTCGCTATTTGCCCGCCGGCCCACCCTGGATAAAAGCCTGGAAGCAGAGCCATAATTTAAACTCACATGACTCGTACGGGAGTACCGAATAGAGATTCGTTTTCCCAAGTAGTTATAGAGCCAAAAGTATATACACTAAGGAGTAGCAACCAAGCCGGGGTGAGGAGCAACCATGCTGCCATTGCTGCTGGGAATCAGCGTCGGGGGAGTGTTCGGGGCGATCGCCCGCTATCAACTGGGACGGATGATCATGAACCGTTGGGGCCAGTCGTTCCCGCTGAGCACATTCATCATCAACATCTCCGGATCCTTTTTGCTCTGCTTTCTGGCTGGTCTGCTGACAGCCGGGGCGCACATTGCGCCATGGCTGTTTGCTGGAATGACAACCGGTTTCTGTGGAGCCTATACTACATTCTCCACCTATGCCTACGAAACCATCAAGCTGGCGGAGGATGGAGAAAAAATGACCGCCTTGGCCTATGTGCTGGGCAGCGTACTGGCCGGTCTGGCTGCTGGTTGGCTCGGTTTTATGTTGTCAGGACGCCTGTAACCCGATTTTAGGAGGGATTGTCATGGAACAACAAACTGTGAAGCTGCTGAAGATCTATACCGGGGAGAATGAGCACTGGCAGGGCGCTGCCCTCTACCACGCCCTGGTACTGAAGTTCCGGGAGCTGGGTCTGGCCGGAGTCACGGTTTACCGGGGCATGGAGGGATACGGCCCCGAGAAGCGGCTGCGCACCAGCCGTATCCTGGAACTGTCCACCGACCTGCCGGTAATCATCGAAGTGGTCGATACCGAGGAGAATATCAGTCGGGTACTGCCGCTGGTGAAAGAGATGGTCAAGAAGGGCCTGGTTATCCTGCAGAGCGCCCAATCGTTATAAAGCGAAACTAAGCCCCACTGGCCGGTCCGATCTGAATACTGATCCCCGAGGTTGCAGGTTGTGTAGGGGATGGGGATTGGGTCGTGGGCACTGTCTGGTTGCTGGTATCCGAGGGCTGGTCGGCTGGGTAATCGGGCACGTTAAATACCTGGGAGCGCTGCGAGACAGGACCCAGGATACTGGCCAGGCTATCCAAAGAGCCTCTCAGTTTGGTCCACCCCTGATCCCGCAATTGGGCCTTTAATGGCCATCCGGATTGCCGGACGCTGTCGCAAAAATTAACCAGCAACGAACGGTCCACATCCGATGCCTGTCCATTGGCCAGACGCTGGGCAGCCGGGAGATAGGTTGAATCCAGTCGAGCTGCCAAATCCCCGAGCCTGCCGGCTACCGCCGAGGCATCACCCGACGTCAGCCCGGCCAATTGCGATGCTGCTGCAGATCCCTCATCCGCCTGCAGCAAATTCTTGTAAAATCCCAAGCGAAAATTGGAATCTTTCCAGTCAGCCTGATTGGCGGTCATGTACACCCCCGAATCCAAACCGGCCAGGGCAAAATTCACAGTTGACCCCAGGGCGGTCATAGTATCACCGCGGGCAATCTTGCCCTGCAATGCTTGCCAGCCGTTAAAGGCCAGGGAAACCACCAGAGCTGCGCATAACCCCAGGATCAGCCAACCTCTTTTGCTTATTTTCATGAATACTCCCCATTCCGTAAATTAGATGTGAACCAACGAAACCTGATTATTCGTAGCAAACACCACCGAGTCCGCCTCGGATCATCTATATTTCCCTGTCGGAACGTCATAATCCTGCTAAAGTCCTGTTGACCACCGGAAAGGATCCGTTCGTCCGCCATCTACCGGCACTGCAGGATCTGTTTTTAACTGGAGCTCTTCAGTTATAAAGTCGTAAAAGTACTGTCGTAAAAACTACTTGATGGTCTTTGAAAATTACCATATACTTTTTACATGCGATTTAAAAAACTTAATAAACAGTAGGATGGGAGGATGGAGAAGTGGTTTTGGCTGTAATTTTGACCCTGTTGCCTATTGTGGTCATTTTTTTACTGATGACCAAGTTCCGGGCGGCAGCAGACACAAGCGGCGTCATCGGATGGATTTTGACCCTCGCGATTGCCCTGTTGTTCTTCAAAACATCCCTCGTAACCGGTTTTCTGGCCAGCCTGACAGGTATTATTCAATCATTTCCGGTATCCCTGATGGTTTTAACCTCGCTCCTGCAGATCACCTTCATGGAGGCCACCGGCGCCATCCAGCGTATCGCTGTCTTCGTTAAAACTTTCGCCGCCTCCGACCAGGCGGTGCAGATCATGCTGATCAACATGGGAGCAGGCACATTGCTGGTGGCGGTCGGCGCCACGCCGGTGTCGATCCTGCCGCCGATTCTGGTCGCCCTGGGCTACTCCACCTTCATTGCCGTGCTGCTGCCAGCCATCGGCTTTGATGCCTTATGCACCTTCGCCCTGCTGGGCGCCCCTCTAGTAGCCTATTCCGACCTGACGGGAGTAACCCTGGTGCAGGCCGCTCAGGTGTTCTCCCGGTTCCTGCCGGTGATCTCCACAGTGATCGGTTTCGGGATGCTCTGGGTAGTCGGCAGGTGGGACCTAATCAGGAAGGGCTGGATCCCCTGCCTGATCGCCGGGGTCACCAATGGTTGTATAGCACTCGTGATGGCCTACACTCCGGTTCTTAACCAAGGGGTAGTGCTGACAGGAGTGGTAGCCGGCGCCTGTACCATGCTGATCATGCTGCTCTACCTGAAAATTCTGGGCAAACCGATCATCGACCGCTCTTATTTGTCCGAGGCCGACCTGGTGGTGGAACAAAAGATGCCTCTGGGGATCGCCCTCAGCCCCTGGCTCATTCTGATCCCCATGCTGTTCATAGTCGCCTACTGGCCCTGGCTGCATAACATCTTATATACCCAGTGGGCTTTGCCGGTGGCAATTTTACCGGGCCAGAAGCCTATCCTTACCCGGATGCTCTGGAATGCTTACACCTGGGTACTGATCAGCACTATCCTGGCCTCCATTTTCCTCAAGCCGAGCGGTAAGGCGATCAGCGAGACCCTGACCAAGTGGCTGCGGCGTGCCCCGAGGCCGGTGTTATCCGCCGCTATCTTCTTCGCTATAGCCCTTGTAATGAACAACTCCGGCCCCTACTTTGTCAATGTGATTCAGACCGCCAAGGGCATAGTTCCCAATATGATCGGGGTGCTGGCCCTAGGGTCGTCCCATGTATTTGGCAGGGCCTACCCATTCATCAGCGCTTATCTCGGCCTGTTCGGAGGGTTTGTCAGCGGCAGCGAGGCCTCGACCATTGCCATGTTCGCCAAGTACCATATCCTGACTTCCAAGATGCTCGGTGTCGATGCCCTGATCGTGACGGCAGCCACCGCTATCGGCGCCGGGCTAGCCAGCGTGATCTCGCCGGCCAAGCTGCAGAACGCCGCGGCTACCATCGACGCCCTGGGGATCGAGAGCCAGGTGATCAAGACCGCTCTGATCGTCTCCGTGGTGATGACCCTGGTGGCAGCGGTGTTGGCACTGCTCCTGGCCCTGTAGCCACTGATACAGCAACTGAATGGCAATCTAAAATAAGAGAGGCCCGTCCGGGCCTCTCTTATTTTTATCTGTCGCTGTCAGATATTTTGAAGTATATTGCGGGCGCATTCCAGAACCCGGTCTTGCGCCACCAGCACCGCCGCCTCCACCTCCGGAGTCAGGCCGACGTGAAAGGGCTCCTCGGAGAGGATCTCCACCCCGATGATGGTCATCTGGGCGGGCAGTCGCCCCAGCAATCTCCCCAGTTCCACGGCGTCGATGATGTTGACGCCGTGGGAGGAGACCGGCATCACGTCCCGGGGAGGCAGCAGCGAGGCATCAAAGCTGTGGACCGTCCCCGGTTCGGCGCCGCTCTTGATGGCGTCGACCATGATCACCCGTGGCGCCCGATCCCAGAGATCAAGCAAATTGAGGCCGGGGGTACCGGCCTCAATCAGTTCTACTCCGTCGGGGAGCTGATCTTTCTTCAATTCCTTCAAGCTCCTGATCACCTGCAGCCCGATGGCGTCGTCCGACGCCCACTCGTTGCCGCAGCCGATGACGAGCAGATCAGCTTCCATTTACTTCTCCCTGCGCAGGTTCACCTTGATGGAGTGGGTAGCGCAGGACTGGCACGGGTCGTAGTTCCGGATCATCATCTCGCACTTGAGGGTCAAGTCTTCGTCCGACAGGTCGAGCAGTTGGGGCACGAAGGCCCTGAAGTCGGCCTCGAGGGCGGCGATGTTCCGGGCAGTCGGGGCGATCAGGTCGTACTTCTGGATGACGCCGTACTTGTCGACCCGGCCGCCATGGCAGGCGATGCCACGGGCAGCCTCGACCACAGCGTAGGACTCGCCGGCCTTATACTCGTACTTGATCTCCTCGAGCTTCGGCTCACCGAGCATATCGATCAACTCGATGGAGGCGTCGATGGCATGAATGAACTCGATCGCCCGGGCAACGATGCTAAAGTACGGCTTGAAGCACGGCACCGAGAAGCCTATTTCGGCCGCAACCTTTTTGGCGTCAGCGGACAGAGTGTCAAAGTTGTTGTTGACCCGCATCAGCGGACCTACTACAAAGCTGCCCTTGCCCTTGAGGGTGGCATGCTTGCAGTTGCAGCTCGGCACATGCTTCTCGAGGAGCCAGATCGGGTATTCCTCATCCGGCGCTTCGAAGCCTTCGTTGGAGTAAAGCTTACCCTCGTTGATCGGGTAGCGCTTGGGATCGTACAGGGAGACATACTCCGCTTTGCGCTCCAGCTTATTGTAGGGTTCGACGTTGCCCAGTTGGACAACCAGCTTGGCGGTCTCGATGCCGAACACCTTGGCAGCCTTCAGACGCTCCTTGAGGGCCTGCAGGGTAGCCTTGCTCGGTACGGCAGTGTAGCCGCCAAGCACCGAGGTACGGTTCTGGATCTCATTGCCGCAGATGGCCAAGATCATGTCGTTGCCAAGCCGCTTGGCTGTAAGGGCCTTGCCCACGATCGGGAGCAGATCCGGATTGCCGGCCATGGCGACCACACTCTCGTAGCCCACGAAGTCTGGGGCTGCCAGGCAGTAAATGTGCAGAGCGTGGCTCATGATCCAATCGCTGTAGTGCATCAGCTCACGCAGCAGTCTGGTCTGCTCGCTGACCTTGATCCCCATCGCCCGCTCCATTGACCGCAACGAAGCGATGTGATGAGCATGGGGGCAGATGCCGCAGATGCGCTGTACCAACTCCGGCGCCTCTTCGACCTTGCGGCCAATCAGGAAAGCCTCAAAGAACCTCGGCGGCTCCCAGACTTCCCAGGCAGCCTTTTTGATCTCGCCATTCTCGCCGATAACAATGTCCATAGCGCCGTCGCCTTCCATACGGGCCAGGTAGTCTACATACAGTCTCCGGTCGCTCATAGCGCAGCCTCAGCTCCTTTGCTAAACTCCGGCGTGTTCCCCGCATATTTGCGGAACTTGCGCACCACGTCGTCCTTGGACAGGCCGAGGTCTTCTAAAAACGTCTTGGCCAGGGAGGCCGCGTTGCAGTCGTTGGCAGGACCGCGGCAACCCTCGCACTGCCTGTTCAGGCTGGGGCAGAGAGCGCCGCAGCCAGCGGCAGTGACGGAACCCAGGCAAGGTTGGCCCTTGCTGACCAGTAAGCAGACATTCTCCTTCAGCTTGCACTCTTCGCAAACGCTGTGCGTCCTGAACAGCGGGTTCTCTCCCTTGAGGGTTCTCTTTACCAGCTCCACAAACTCGCCCAGGTCATAGGTGCAGCCGCGCAGGTAGGCATCCACCTTAACATAGTAGTCGATTCCCTTGGCCGGGAATGAGGCCAAGAACGGATCGTTGACGTTTTCTGCGTAAACCGTCTTTGTCAACTGGTCCTGGGTCTTTCCTGACCAGTTCTTGATGGAGGGCACGCCGCCGGTAACAGCGCAAGTACCCATGGCCACCAGGATGGCGCTCTCCTCGCGGATCTTCTTGAGTTCAAGCAACTCTTTCGGAGTGGTGACCGCACCCTCGACAAAAGAAACGGTGTATGGGCCGTGGTGGTTGTCCCGCTTCGCCATAACAAAATGCTCGATGTCGATTAAGCCCAGGACGTCTAGCAACACCGGCTCAATGTTGAGCACGTTCAGCAGGCAGCCTGCGCAGGAACTGAATTTGAAAAACGCGACTTTCGGATTCGCCAATGATCACACCTCCTTATAAGGCCGCTTCAGGCAGGCCTTGGATATCCGCCAACTTGAACACGGGACCGTCCTGGCATACGAAGATCGGGCCGATCTGGCAGTTGCCGCATTTCTTGATACCACAACTCATGCGGCGCTCCAGCGACACGTAGATCTGTTCCGGACTCCAGCCCCGCCCCAGCAGTCCCTTCACGGCAAATCTCATCATAATATCCGGGCCGCAGGTGATCATGATCGTATTGTCGGGTTTGGAGGACATCTTGTCGAACAACGTGGTGACGACGCCGACGTTGTGGCCCCATTCCACTCCTGCCGTACTGTCTACGGTCAGAAGCAGTCTGGAGTTCGGGATCTTGCGCAGTTCCTCGTACTCGTCGGTGAAGAGTAGTTCCTTGGGGCTCCGGGCTCCGACGAGGATCTCCAGGGCGCCGTACTCGTCGCGGTGGTTGGCGATGTGCTTGATCGTGCCGAGCAGCGGGGCCAGGCCGACGCCGCCGACCACGACCAGCACGTTCTTGCCCTTCATCTCTTCCACCGGCCAGCCAAAGCCGTACGGCCCGCGGATGCCGACGATGTCTCCCACCTGGAGCTTGTCCAGGGCGTTGGTCACGTTGCCGACGGCGCGGATGGTGTGGTCAAAAGAGCCTTTCACATCGGCGCAGGAGCTGATGGAGATGGGCACCTCACCGATGCCGAAGATGCTGATCTCATTGAAAACGCCGTTGACATAAGCGTATTTCTCCTGCACGGCAGGATCGGTAAAAGCGAAGGTATAGGTCTTGTTGTCGTAGTTCTGCTGCTTGATCGCCAGAATCTTGGCCGGCAGCGGCTCCCACGGGTTGGTCTCCGGGGTGACCTTCTTTACCGGCGGAGTGTACAGCGTGACCGCTGCCTCGGCGCCCGGGTTGTCCCGCAGATCGGCCATCACCTCCACCGGGTCGATAGCCGCGATGCAGTAGGTGGCGCAACGGCCGCATCCCACGCAGCCGGGGGATCCGTCAAACTGCTGGGCAAAGTAGGTCATCTTGTGATACAGGCGCTGCTTGATACGCGCTGCCCGGTCGGGACGGAAGATGTGATCCGCAGCCACCCGGGAGAACTCCAGGTACTGGCAGGAATCCCAGTCCCTCGGGCGCTCGCCGGCAGCCAGGGTCAGGTCCACCTGGTCCTTGACCGCGAAGCAGAAGCAGGTTGGGCAGACGTTGGTGCAGGACCCGCAGGCCAGGCACCTGTCTTTTAGCTCTGACCAGACCGGGTTTTCCACGTTCTGGTGCATGAACTCGCCCAGGTTGTCAGTGTCGATGTGCCTCTCGATCTTCTCCTGGGAAGCCCGCAGGGCCTTGCTCTTGGCGATCAGGTCAGCATCGGCGGCGGGAGCCAGTCCGGCTGCCAAGGCCTTGCCAGCGTCGCTGCCTACACAGACGAGATACTTGTCGCCAAGATCGGTCAGGGACAGATCAAAGCCAGAATCCATGCCCGGCCCGGTGTTGAACGAGGAGCAGAAGCCGTCGGCGCAGGGCTCGGTACAGTTCAGGCCAACGATCACCGTGTTCTCACGGCGGGTCTTGTAGTAGGGGTCCGGGTAGGTTCCCAGGAACACCTTGTCCAGGCTGAGCATGCCGTTGACGTCACAGGCATGCACTCCGAAGAGGACCTGTTTCCCTGCCGCTGCAGGTACTCCGGTCTTCTCCGCCGCTCCGCTGAAGGACATCAGAGTTTCCTTCGGTGGAGCCAGATATTTCTTATGCGGCGGTAGAATGGTGGTATCATAGTCTAGGCGTAAATCTGCGGCTGAATCGATCGGCGCAAAAACAAATTCAGGATCCTTGGCGACTGGTCCGATTACTTCGTAACCAGCCTTTAACTTAGCCACAAAACTGCCTAAATCTGCTTTCGGGAGAACAAAAGCTTCCACTAGCACAATACACCTCCCACAAAAAATTCTTTTGATACCGGCTAATCAGACTTACGGTATTTGGTTGTCAGCCATTCCTCCCCTCATGTCCCACCCGTCAGGTTGGCAAGGTTCTCGTACCAGGGCTCCCCTGGTACTGACCACATGCAGCTTAACCGCGCTGTCGCCTGGCGGGAACATACTCTCTTGCCGCGATAACCAATTACTTAAATAATGCAAAAAAAACGTAAAAATAGGTAAAGTATACTACTAAATGACTTTTCGGAAAGCACACTTCAACATAAGGATACTTCTACGCACAGCGCAAAAAATCCTCTCAGCCCTTAAAAATAATTGAAAAGGCAGGCTCTGAGCTTCCGGTACCCCACCCGGGTGGGGTTGAAAGCACGCCTGCACTTCAGCAAGCTCTAATATCAGAGGTTAGGGGCCAGAAGTCGGAGGCAAGCGGTGGGTTGCCCGTATAAGGTAGGCGCGGTCTGAAAAAGACAGAAGTAAACCGACTTCAATATGTTCTTCAACACGTTTTGCTGAAATCCTGCCGCATACAACATATAACAAGGAAAACTGCCGCCGCTGGCGAATTTGTAGTCGATAATATACAACGGTACTGTTCTTTTTGAATGAGGGGGAATCCGCAATGATCACCTGTATCGGTATCGCCTGCAGCCCGCGGCACCGGGGGAACACCTTCCTGTTGTTGGAGCAAGCCCTGGAGGGGGCGGCCCGGGGCGGCGCCCGGACAGAATTGATCGCTCTGTCCGACTACAACTTCAGGCCCTGCCAGGGATGCAATGCCTGCAGCAAGGACGGGGAGTGTATCCTTAAGGATGACATGCAGCAGATCTACCAGAAACTGCTGGCGGCCGATCGCTTGATCCTGGCAGCACCGATCTTTTCCATGAACCTGAACGCCCAGGCCAAGGCCCTGATCGACCGCAGCCAGCGCTTTTGGTCCACCAAATTTGTATTAAAACGGCGGGTTATCCAGGACGCGGCGTCCCGGCCGTCCCGGGCGGGAGTCTTTCTCTCGGTCTGCGGCACCGCCTTCCCCGATATGTTCGACTGCGCTACCAAGGTGGTACGCTACTATTTCAACATGTTGGAGATGAGCTATGCAGGCGGTCACTTCTACTGGCAGATGGATGAGAAGGGCGCTATCAGGGACCATCCCACTGCCTTTCCGGAGGTTTTCGAGGCTGGGCGCCGGCTAGTCTCTGAAGATGGCACCCCTTTCGAGAGCCTGTCCGACGACTAGGTCTGCCCGGTCTGCGGCGCTTCCAAGAGCGAATTCAAGCCTCTGTCTTAACCGGCCAGTTCGAAAAGAATAGACCCAATATGGCAAAGCGCCTGGCTAGAAACTTCACAGCCGGGCACTTCTTTATTACTGAGCACCTGTTATGAGATTAGAAATCGTTTTACCAACGCTTGAAGATCGATCCTAAGACATCCATCAGCAAGCTCCAGCGACAGCGTCGGGTCTAAACAGAAATACCCGGTCATAATCATGAAAGAGGACCTACCGTAATCCTTTAGCTTCGGGCAGGGAGGAGTAGAGATGCCAGAGTTGCAACACGAATTGACCCTGACAGGGCGTTCCCGGTTTCTGGCCACGGGAGTTTTGCAGGTGATCAGCTTTGATGACGGAGAAATTCTGCTGGAGACTGAGATGGGCACCCTGGTGTTGCGCGGTGAAGAGATGCATATCACGCACCTGGACCTGACCGCCGGGGAAGTCGCCATCCAGGGCTCCGTCGCCGCACTGGAGTACCGGGAGCAGCGCAGTAAGAAAATTAAAGAGAAGGGAAAGAATATTCTAGAGCGCCTCCTCAAATGACCGGGACCGTGCTGCAGGAATTTACACTCCTGTTTATAGACCTAGCCATGGGAGTCGGGATTGGCTTTCTATTCGATTGCTACCGCATTCTCCGACGACTGCTCAGACCAGGCTGGCTGGTAACCCAGGTGGCTGACTTTTTCTTTTGGATTTGCTGTGCCATACTCGCCTTCCGGGTCTTCTTTGTAGTAACCGGGGGTGAGGTAAACTTCTATAACCTGTTGATCATCCCCGCAGGGGCAGTAATTTACCTGAAGTTCGCCAGCATCGCGCTGCAGCGGCCCTTGCTGGTGCTCTTCATCCAATTGAGTCGTCTGCTGGCCTGGATCATGAAAATAGTCCGCTATGCGATCTGGTTGCTTTGGCAAATAGTTGTCCTGCCTTTCCGGGGATTGTGGTGGTTGGTCCACATCTGCCTGCAGGTGGCAGTCCTGCTGCTCCGAATTCTATGGCTTCCTGAAAATATACTGCTACAGTGGTTGTGGCGGTTGCTGCGGGAAGGCTGGCGCCATTTTGGTTGGTGGCTGCGCGGCCTCCTGCGCCGCCTTTTGCACAGGACTTAACACTGACTGTCTCGCTTGCTGAAATTCAGTCAGTCCTGGGTTATTCCTGGCTTATTTGATCTCGCTATGCTCAGTTAAGCAGCTTTCCGTCAAGGTAGTCATGATAAAATATTAAATTTTTTTGGATGCTGAGCAGGATTTTCTAGTGAGATAGAGAATATATTGTACAAAAATTATCCACAATATGTACACATTATGTGGACAAATAGGTGATACGCAAGTGCAGCTGGAGATCCGCGGGGCTGAAAGGCTGAGTTTCAGGGAAAAACAGGCGGTCGTGCTCAAGGAGACCGGCCACAGCAACGAGGAGATCGCCAGAGAGCTTGGCATAAATATTACCACGGTTGCCACCCTGTTGAGCCGGGCCCGGGCTAAAGGCTACCAGGTGGTGATCATCGTCCCTACCAACCTGGGTCTGTTCGGCGGGGACACCGATGGGGAGGCTTAAGTAAGTAATGCAGCAGAGCACTGCACTACGGCGGAGAACTGTCAGAAAAGCCAAGAAAAAACTGCACCGCGCCCATAGTCTGATGTTATGGAAACGGCGAGTGTTTTTTTGGGGGCTTGCCGGAGTGTTCTTATGTGCCCTGTTCCTGCCCTTGCATATCAAGACCTGGAGGCTACAGTCCGAGCTCAACCATCTTCAACAGCAAAAACAGGCGCTGCTGCAACAGCAGCAGCAGATCAAGCAGCAGATCGGATACTACAGCAGTGACACCTACGTGGAAGAAGCAGCACGCCAGGAGCTAGGTCTGGTGAAACCCGGTGAAGCCCTGGTACTTCCGGCCGTTCCCGGCAAGGCTAAGCCGCTGCCAAAGAACTATCACGCCAATATCGCCGGGCCTATCGGCGATTAGGCCCCTCAGGAGCGATACCAATGACAGATGGCAACAACCTGTTGGCAGCAGTGGATATCGGGACGAATTCGGTGCGCCTGTTGATTGCCAAACCAAACAACCGGCTGTTGGATGCGGAGTTGAGAACACTTCGCATGTGCCGTCTGGGAGAGGGAATGACCAGCGGAGAAGGCTTGCAGCCACAGGCGGTGGCCCGAACCGTGCAAGCGTTGCAAGAATTCAACGCTCTACTTGAAACCTACGGAGTCCACCAGGTCCGGACGGTCGCTACCAGCGCCGTCAGGGAAGCGCCGAATGCGGCGTTTTTTGTTGATCAGGTACGGTTACAAACAGGCCTTGAGGTGGACGTGATCAGCGGTAAAGAAGAGGCCTATCTAAGCTACCTGGGTGCCTGCAGGGCCTTGCCCGAGATGAGGCAGCGCGTGGTCATAGACATTGGCGGCGGCAGTACGGAGTTCGCTTGGCCATCCGGGATGAAAAGCTCGGAAACCCTGGTCAGCCATAGCATTCCCCTCGGCGCCGTTCGCCTGACCGAACAACCGCTGCTGCTGTCTGAGATCCTGGCAGGGTTGAAGCCGGCACTGGAGCCACTGCAAGCCGTGAAACCGGCATCCCTGATCGGGGTCGGGGGTACCATCACCACCCTGGCCTCAGTGGATCAGGCGCTGCCGGTCTACGACCCGGAGCGGGTCCATGGCTACCGGCTATCGCGGGCTGCAGTGGAGAGAATATTGTTTTTCCTGGCAGCACAGACTAACGACAAGAGGAAACAGGTGGCCGGCTTACAGCCAGAGCGAGCCGATATTATTGTGGCCGGCACGACTATTCTCTGGACAATTCTCGGCTACCTGGAGGCCGAGCAGATCATCGTCAGCGAAGCGGACATCCTGGACGGGATCATCCTCGCCAGCTTTTGCTCGCAGCAGTGATCCCAGACTGATTACGGAAGCACCCTCGCCCGGTGGGCGCGGCCGGCCTGCCTTCGCTCCCTATTTAAGGAAGGAGTCTGGCATCTCATGCCCCTTGCCCTGATCTCTCTGCTCCTGGCCCTGGTAGCTGGTATCACCATGGCTCTCCAGGGTTCACTGAATACCGTTCTCAGCAAAGTGATCGGCCTATTGGAGGCCACTTTCGTGGTGCACCTGGTGGGCACCGTCACTATCGCCCTGGTCCTGCTCCTGTTCCTATTGAACAAGAACGGCCTGGATCAGATCGGGCAGACCCCTTGGTATGCCCTGCTAGGCGGGGTGCTGAGTGTGGTGATCATCTATACGGTAGTCGCATCGATCACCAAGTTGGGCGTCGCTGCAGCGACCACCGCGATCATTGTAGGACAGGTCTCCACCGCGGTGATCATCGATCACTTGGGAATGTTCGGGCTGAAGCAGATTCCCTTTACCTGGTGGAAGCTTGCAGGCATCGTGCTGCTGGCCACTGGAGCAAAACTGATGCTCAACGTCAGCCGTTGAGCATCATGTTGAGCATCATTATAGAAAAGATTAATTCCATCCCGTTATTATTTAAGTTACAACGCCCGGTGAACGGCAACGCTTTGAGCGCTCTGCAGGTAATTAAGCATGGCTAAAGCCTTACCAGTCCCTAAGGCCACACAGGAGATCGGGTTCTCCGCGATATGCACCGGAAGACCGGTCCGCTCCGACAGCAGCATGTCGAAGCCATGCAACAGGCCGCCCCCACCTGTCAAAACAATCCCCTTGCTGACGATATCCGCAGACAACTCGGGAGGTGTGCGTTCCAGCACCTCTTTGACAGAGCCCATCACCTGTTCCAGCGGTTCCGTCAGTGCCTGGGCAGTTACCTTGGAAGTGACGTTAACAGTTTTAGGAAGCCCGGTGATCAGGTCACGACCCCGCACGTCGAGGCCTTCGTCAGGATTTTGCATACCCTTTAGATAGGATGTCCCGACCCTGATCTTCAAGTCCTCTGCGGTGCGCTCACCGATCATCAGGTTATATTCCTTTCGGACATGCCTGATAATCGCCTCGTCAAACTTATCTCCCCCCACTCGCAGTGACTTGGAGCAGACGATGCCGCCCAGGCTGATGATGGCGATGTCCGTAGTGCCGCCGCCCACGTCAATGACCATGTTGCCGCTGGCTTCGGAGATATCGATCCCGGCCCCCAGGGCTGCCGCCAGGGGTTCTTCGATCAGGAAAGCCTGGCGGGCACCGGCCTGGACAGCGGCCTGGCGGGCCGCTCGCTCTTCCACGCTGGTAACTCCCGAGGGAATGCAGACCATTACCCGGGGGCGGAAAAAGAAACGTTGCCCAATAGCTTTCTGGATAAAGTAGCGCAACATCCGCTCAGTGACATCGTAATCGGCGATGACGCCATCCCGAAGGGGACGGCTGGCCACAATGCTGCCCGGTGTTCTGCCAAGCATCTGGCGGGCTTCTTCCCCCACCGCAATAATATTATCGGTGTTCCTATCAATAGCAATCACTGAGGGTTCGTTCAAGACGATCCCCTTGCCTCTGACATAAACGAGCACGCTCGCCGTGCCCAGGTCTACTCCGATATCTTCCGCCCAGAACATTTCTGTCGCCTTTCCTTTCGTCGATAATCAGGCCTGTCCAATTGCCACGTATATGAAAATATCGCTTGTTTATCCTAATTCGACATAATTTTGCGTTATCCTGCATCCCTTTCTTTAATTTCCCTCTTTTAGATCAAGATTATAAAAAGAAGGCGCTCGCCTTCAGGAGCCCCTTCATCCACCACGATACTTTTTGCGTGTCGCTTCTCCACCACGGATGTGGCGCTCGGCTTTATTAAGCTCCAGGATGGTGCGTACCTTGGAAGCCAATTTGCCGTCAATTCTGGGTAGTCGTTCTGTAACATCCTTGTGCACCGTGCTTTTGCTGACATCAAAAACCTGGGCGGTCTGACGGACGGTGGCTGACGACTCTAAAATATAATTGCTTACATCCATGACCCGGCGGCGGATATACTCTTGCATTACAATCCTCCCCTGGTTCCGAGTTTCTCTAACATTTATATGAGTATCAACGGTCTAAAAAGACTACAGGACAGGCCTTTGAGGGGCAAGGGATATTTTGTCTAAAGATAAATCGCGGTGTAATACTGTATTTGACAAAAGTGCTCGAGGGCGGTGAGCAATTTGGCAAAACTTACATCAAGGGAGGCCACCAGGAAAATCAAAATAGGGGGAATACCCCCCTATTCATCTGCCCGCTAATCTTTCTTTTTAAAACAAGCTTCTAACTGCTGGATACCGGTGTATGCTGCACTATCTGTACCCCCTGGTAGTAATAGGTCAAGATCTCCTTATAGTTCTTGCCTTGCAGGGCCAATCCCTGAGCCCCCCACTGGCACATGCCGACCGCGTGCCCATAGCCCCGGGCCTCAAAAACCACCTTGTTGCCCACAGGTTTTACTGTAAAATCGGTCGACCTAAGGTTGAGGCTTTTTCTGAGTGCTGTTGCTTTGAATGTCTGCGTTCCTACCTGCAGGTCCTTGACCCGTCCCCGGGGTGTCCGATCGAGGATCCGGATCAGGCCACCGAGGCCAGTTCCCGTTGGGATCGCCTTGTCTGGCAGACCCAGATGCTGAAACAGGTCCTGATAGGTGAAGGCTACCGCCACCGGCTGTTGCTGGGGCTGCGGGTCCCAGGTGCAGGCCACCCCTTTCAGGTAAGGCACATCGGAATTCCAGACCTCCGCGGCGTCTTCAGTTCCTAGCCCGCCACAACTAGCATGGTATACCGGGTCGATCAACTGGCCCTGGTAAACAGCCACTTCCCCCTCCGTATCCCGGACGGCAGCTGCAATCTTTCCGTAGTAGCAGCTAAAGGAAAACACTCCCCACTTCCGGCGCATCTCGGACACCGAAATCCAGGCCTGGCAATGCTCGGGGTCGACACAGAGGTCAGCTTCCGGGTGTTTATTATCCCCACTTTTAGTGGACATCCGGAGCATGGTATAGGTACGGGCCGCTACCGCCTGAGCCTTGAGGGCCTCCGGATGAAACTCTGCGGGCATCTCCGCGGCTACCACTCCGATCAGGTACTCCTCCAAGGGCAGGGTGATCACCTGCCCCGGCTTTACCTGCAGGCGTACCAGGGGTCCTTGCTGTCGGGCCTGGGGAGGGCCTTCCCACATACATCCGCGTACCAGCAGGGCAGGCAGGCCAATCAGGGCCAGGCTGAAGAGAAAAACAAATAAGCCCAGCAGCTTATAACCCCGGTATCCCCGCTTCATGCCGCCCCACCTCTGCCACGAGACCTGTGCGGGGACAAATGAAACGCCCCCTTCTTCACTATTTATGAATAAGGGGGGTGGGTTAGACCAGCATGTGGTACTGAGGCTTAGAGGTTCGCCGCCTGCTCCGCCACTCTTCTGATCCGGGCTCCGAGGCCGCTCAACTTGTCTTCCAGTTCCTCGTAGCCCCGGTCCAGATGGTAGATGCAGTCGATCTCCGTTTCTCCCCAAGCACCCAGGGCGGCAATCGTCAGGGCGGCACCGGCTCGCAGGTCGGTGACCTTAACCCGCGCCGGTTTGAAGGCCTTGATTCCCCGAATGATGATGCTGTCACCTGAAGGCTCGATGCAGGCTCCCATCCGGCGCAATTCCTGGACATATAGAAAACGGTTTTCGAATACCGCCTCCGTGATCCGGCTGGTCCCCCTGGTAGTGGCCAGCAAGGCGGTGAACTGGGGCTGCATGTCCGTGGGAAAACCCGGGTGCGGTGCGGTGGCAATGGTAAGGGGGGTAAGATCCCGGGATGCCCAGACAAACAGTTCACCCGTTCCCTCATCCACATCCACCCCGGCCTCCCGGAGTTTGGCGATCACTACCCGCAGATGCTCCGGGATCACGTGCTTCAGCCGCACTTGGCCTCCGGTGGCAGCAGCCGCCAACATGTAGGTTCCGGCCTCGATCCGGTCCGGGATCACGGAGTGCACCGCCCCATGAAGCGGGCGGCCGCCTTCGATCTGCACCACCGGTGAACCGGCTCCGGTCACCCGGGCTCCCATTTGATTCAGGAAGCAGGCTAAGTCTACGATCTCCGGTTCTGCAGCGGCGTTGACCAGGGTGGTAATGCCTTGGGCGCAAGTAGCTGCCATGATGATGTTCTCGGTGGCGCCCACACTAGGAAAATCAAGGCAGATCTCGCACCCCCGGAGATGTCTGGCGGAAACCGCGACCATTCCCTTTTCAATCTTTATCTCCGCCCCCAGCCTGGCCAGGCCTTTTAGATGCAAGTTCACCGGCCGCGCCCCGATAGCACAGCCTCCGGGCAGGGGTAGGCAACCATTGCCGTTTCGTGCCAGCAATGCTCCCATCAACAAAAAGGATGCCCGCATGGTCTTGGCAAACTGGCAGAGTTGTCCTCCGCTCTGTAGTTCCCGGGCCTGGACGATCACCTGATGATCCTGGCAACTGATCTGCGCACCGATCTCGGAAAGCATTTTGAGCATATTATCGACATCTGCCAGATAGGGCACTCTGCTGATCACAGATCGATCCGCAGTGAGGAGGGATGCCACCAGGATGGGCAGGCTAGCATTTTTCGAGCCGCTGACCACTACAGTGCCACTGAGGCTGGGGCCACCCTCGATAAAGTATTTATCTTCCAATTCTCCTCCTGCTTTCCCCTGTTATTATGTAGTTATATCTATAATTCGCCAGGATTATGGCCTTTCCCTAAAAATTCTTTACTGTCCTACATAATTCTTGGTCTCAGATCAGATTCCTGCACGAAATTTACTTTTAGTCCAGGTACATTCTGCCAGAAGAACTTCAAAATTCTTGCTAATATTTTGCTAATATCGCTCTCTTACTCAAACAATTGTTTTATTAGTCTGGCATATCAGGGAGAACGTGAGCGTAAGTTTCCATGATCGTCTTTACGTTGTCACCCAGCCGCTCGGCAACTTCCTTAGCTGACCAGCCATGCCGCAGCAGGGCCGTGGCGTGAGTGTGGCGTGGGCAATAGGGCGTGATATCGGAAAGCCTCGCATTTTTTACCATACGATCAAACGATGCTTTCGCATTCCAGTAATTCACCCTTCCGCCGTCGTTGCTTGTACAAAACATAAGGTTTTCAGGATTGTAACACTCGCCAAAAAGGAGCTTTTCTTTTGCTCCCGGGAGATCTCCTGGTAGCGTCCGGCCTGGCCCACAAACCCCGGTTGCCGGAGCAGCCAACCGGCAATTTCGCGAGCCTTTTCTTTCGCTTCAGGAAGCATGTACTTGAGGGCGATCCAGCCATGCCCGGGCATTAACCGGGCCAGTTCCTCAAACTTCTCCCGCAGTTGCGCCCCGGCCTCGTTATCTAACGTCGGCGCCAGCCCTGGAGGGCCTCCGTGCTCCACTTCCATATCCATACTGGATTCTCTCAAAAATCGGCGCAACTCCAGGCCCTGCAGTTCCTGGCCAGCCTAGTCGCGAATGAGATCCCGGATAGTGTTTTTCTCCAGGTATAGCCTAGCTCGCTCATTCTCGTAGATCACATTCATATACGACTTGCGCATGTCTCGGCGCTCGCCTTGACTGACAACACCCCGGTCGCGTTCCGGGTTCTGTTCCCAAAAGCTGATGTAGCAGTGCGGATGCCCCGCTTTCTGTTGAAATGCCGCCACCCAGCGTAGGTTGGTCTCGCTGATGCCCATGGCCCTGACGACATCAGGCATGGACCTCCTCAATGCGTTCTCCCATGCTTCGCGAGTGGTGTAACCCAGGCGGGAAGCGTCGTCCTCGTGCAGGCTGACGACATCGCGCCAGACAATACCCTTATGGTGCTTAATCTCGTCCATAGCAGCCTTCAGATTCACCACGCCGTCCGCATCAAACAGTCCATGACTCCCGGGGCGCTCTGACATATACTTAACGTGGCCGGCAGCGGTTCCGGGATTAACGGGGCCTAACTCTTGCTCAAGAGATATTTCTTTCGGGTTTCGCTCTGCTTCCGATGTCTCAGGCTCTAGATCGCCCCGGTCTGCCCCAGGGCGGGTAGCAATGTACTGTATGTTCGCGGCATTTTTCGATGCGTTTGTCTCAGTGGGCAGGTAGAAGCTTTGTTTGAAGAAAAATGGGCTATGCATCTTCACCACTCCATACCACAGACTCCAACTCACCCATGCTTCTCGTGATAGTAGATACGCTCTATATACTTAGTCTGGTTAGTCTGGGCATGGTATTCCAGCCAATTCCACGCATCCCGCGCCAGATGTGGATTATTCTCGACTGGGATAACTATGTGTTCAAGGTATACCCATTCACTAACGATACACTTGCGTTCAGCCATGACAAGCTTAGGCTTTTCGTCCGACGCATCCACTTCATCCTTGACCCGCCACTTACCGACAGCTTTATACAAACCTTCGTTCCGGTGCTCTAGGGCAGCTACCTGCCCAGAAAGACCAGCTACTTGGTTTTGCAACTGTTTTACATTATCTTCTAGAGCTTTAATTTTCGCATGGTACTGCTCAGCCTTTACCTGCACTTCATCAGTTTCCATTCTGATCGCACATCCATTCTTCTACAGATTTTTTGAGCAGCGCTATTGCTTTCTTTCGGGCCTCTTCATGCAAAAATCTAGCTTGCCGTTTTTTCTCTTCGGGTGTCATCCCCGGGGTAGAGTTAGCATGCTCCACCATATCAGCTACCATTTGTTCAGCAGTGCTGGCTGCAATGCCCGCTTTTGCACCCAGGGCCGCCAGCCGGTTTTCAGTGCTCTTGAGTTCAGCCCTGATTGTTTTACGAATAGCGGTGGTAATCGTATCCAATCCCTGGGCAACGATCTCAGTGTTGGCCCCCTGTTCCAACAAGCGTCTAATCACTTCAACAATAGCCTCTTCTCTTGTTGCCACCAGGCTCTTGATCTGATCATATAAAACCTTGGAGAGCCTAACGTTAACGACATGCTGTTTCATGATTAATCACCCCCCTTTTCATCATGTAGTTGTATTTATAGCACGTCGAAAGGCTTGATACTAAAGGCAATAAGAATAGAAAGTAGTCTGTTATGACTACAAAAATAAAAAACGTAGTTTAATTGCACTACGTTTTTCTTACAGTCCCCACCCGGCTTTGCCGGGTGTGTGTAGTCGTGGGCGGTATCGCCCCTTATCCTGCATTCAATCAGACCGGCTTGCAAGTACACGAAAATACCCCGGATATTGTTCTAAACCATGGCTATTAATCACCTTTTTCCACCTCATGAGCTACGGATGGATCGCTCCTCTTGAGCCTTGACAGGTCGCGGAAAAGATGCTGGACTGAGGAAAAACAACAATCCTTTTTTGGCTATTCGAGATTTAATGTTGATCGGGAAAGAGGGGGCCATTTAGTATCTTTTGGCTAGCAGCCTGTGTGGGTTTTACAGCCCAAAATAGGCTGGTAACACCGTAGTAAAAGCATTACGACGGCAATATGATCATGGCGGCCATAGTGCTTAAACGTTTACCCTTGCTTTTTGCTCTACCCG